>JAWSUE010000018.1 GCA_033549065.1 Bacillota bacterium | reverse complement strand
CCGCATGCGTAGGTTCGAATCCTACCGCCCCAGCCATTTCTATACCCATTTCAAAAACAACACACGGGGACGGTTCTCCTGTGTCATTTATTATTTCTAATCTGCCGATTTTCATCCTTCACTTGCGCTTAATTAACATATACATATGAAATAACAGTGCCGGATATAACAGGATATGGGGTTAATATTATTAGACATATAAAGATCAGTGAAAATAGATCCGACTCTGGTCTAAATAACAACACAGGAGAACCGTCCCCGTGTGCGGTTATTTGGCTTGGGGCAGGAGGAAATCTTTTCTTAATTCGATTGCGTTTCCAACCCTGAGGCCGAGTTCGGCTGCCATGCCGCCGCGAATTTCGATGGCATACTGAATCGGGCCGCGGCTCGGGTAGGTGGCAAGTTCTTCGTCGGGAGTGCCGGGTAACGGTGGTTCCATTTCATGTATTGCCGTGATGATCCCCTTCCGGTTGATAAAAATCACATCGATGGGCACCAGGCAATTTTTCATCCAGAAACTGACCTCCGTGGGAAAAGGTTCTTCATCGGGAAACACAAAGAGCATGCCTTCACTCTCTCCAATTGACTCCCGCCACATTAACCCGGTCGATCTTTGTTCAGGGGTTAGGGCCAGTTCAAGTGTAAATTCGACACCATTCAGGATTACCGCCTCCGATTCCGAAATCCCGGAGTCTTCAGGTTCTTCCGAAGCTGCATCTTGCAGATCTGGACTGCATCCATTAATCAAAAGAATAAGAACAAATAACAGCATTATTATTATAATAGCTTTATAGGCGGTTGTAGCCGGTGACCGCATATGCCCTCAATCCTTTCAAAAAAGAGTATTTTAGCAAATTCCAATTTTCTGCTTGTAATAATCTGCCCTGCTGATAAAATATATGAGATGCTATTTAAAAACAAGGGGGACAATACTTGAGACTTAAAACAATCTTTACCACCGGACTGCTGACTATACTGCCACTGGCAGTTACTATTTATGTATTCTACCTGGTTTTTACCTTTCTTGACAACCTGATCGGCGGTTTGATTGAAGCGCTTTTTAACTACCGAATCCCTGGAATCGGTTTTGCTGCCGGCATTATTCTTATCCTATTCATCGGTTTCGTTGCTTCCAACATAATCGGCAGCCGCCTGATAAGTTTCAGCGATCGAATACTTCAACGCCTTCCCCTGGCCAAGGGCATATACACCAGCGCCAAACAGATCATTGACGCTTTTACCGTCCAGGGCAAAAATGCTTTTCAGAAGGTTGTTCTTATAGAATATCCCCGCAAGGGTCTGTATGTTCTCGGTTTCGTTACCGGATCTTCTAAAGGCGAAATCCAGAATAAAACGCATGAAGAAACTTTAAATATATTTATCCCAACCACCCCGAACCCAACATCCGGCATGCTTATCCTTGCCCCTCGCCAGGAAGTCATTGAACTGGAGATGACAGTTGAAGAAGGCCTGAAGGTGATCGTTTCAGGTGGCCTTTTCTCGCCGGACGATAACAAATGCAAACAACTACCGGGTAAAAAAGAAACTGTTCCTGAAAAAGAATAAGTTCTATTGTTCCCGATCCGCCCAGTTGAGTGATCGCTGTGCCGCCTTCAGCCAGCCGTTATAAAGTTTGTTACGTCGATCAACATTCATTCGGGGGTTAAACACCGCACTTTCTTTCCAGTAGCGGGATAAATCTTCAGTACTTTCCCAAAATCCCGTTGACAAACCGGCCAGGTAAGCCGCCCCCAATGCCGTTGTATCATATGTCGCAGCCCTGCGGACTGTTATCCCGGTTATGTCTGCCTGAAATTGCAGTAGTAAATCCATTACACTGGCCCCGCCATCAACCCTTAATTCTCTCAATGGCAATTCAGCATCACGCTGCATCACTTCCAGCACATCCCTGGTCTGGTAAGCCATAGCTTCCATAACTGCCCGGGCCAGATGTGCCCTTGAGGTTCCGCCGGTGATGCCGATCAGCAATCCCCGGGCATAGGGATCCCAGTATGGAGCGCCCAATCCGGCAAAGGCCGGAACCAGATACACGCCTTCATTACCTTCAACCTCCGCAGCCAGCTTTTCCAGGTCTGAAGACTTCGCAATCACACCCAGACCATCCCGCAGCCACTGTACAGCGGCGCCTGTTATAAATATGCTGCCCTCGAGGGCGTATTCCACTTTATTGTTTAAACCCCAGGCGATTGTTGTCAGCAAACCCTGTTTCGAAGCCACTGCCTTTTCTCCCGTATTCATCAGCAAGAATGAACCTGTACCATAAGTATTCTTGCTCATTCCCGGGATAAAACAGGCCTGTCCGAATAGCGCAGCCTGCTGATCACCGGCGATTCCCCCGATGGGCACAGCCACATTAAAGAAGGCGGCTTTGTCGGTAACTCCAAAAAGATAACTGCTTGGTTTAACTTCCGGGAGAACTTCGGAAGGTGTTTTGAAAAGCTCTAGCAGTTCTTCATCCCACTGCAGAGAATGAATATTAAAGAGCAGTGTCCGTGAGGCATTGGAATAATCTGTGGCAAAAACTCTCCCGCCGGTCAGGCGAAAAAGCAGGTAGCTGTCGATTGTTCCGCAGGCCAGGTGTCCTTTCTCTGCTGCCTGCTGAATATCTACTATGTTTTCAAATGCCCAGCGGAGTTTTGAACCAGAAAAATACGGGTCCAGAAGGAGTCCTGTTTTCCGGCGAATAATATCCTCGCATCCCTCTTCCTTAAGCCTGCTGCAGAGTTCTGCTGTTCTGCGGCACTGCCAGACGATAGCACGATAGAGCGGTTCACCGCTGCGCTTATCCCAAAAAACCAGCGTCTCCCGCTGGTTGGTTATTCCGACTGACTTTATATCAACCGGAGAAACATCTGCCTCTTTCAAAAGATCTGCGGTAACCATTAAAACATTTTCCCATATCTCACCGACATCATGTTCGACCCATCCGGGTTGTGGATAATACTGCTTATGCTCACGGTTGGTTCTTGCTCTTGCCGTCCCTTCCCTGTCCCAGAGGATAGCTGTAGTTCCGGTGGTTCCCTGATCTATCGAGAGTATATAGCTGCCGATAATAAACCCTCCAGTTCTAATAAGTCGGTTCAGTTCAAGGCAAATACCTGGATCCCTTCGATTTCTTCCCTGGCTACTTTCCCCTCGCCCTCCAGGTAGTGCAGGTGAGCCAGAGCCTCACCGGTGGCAAACCACTTCTGCATAAGAGGAAAATCATCCCAGCATTCCGCTACAAGTTCCCAGGTCATTTTTGAAGCTACTTCAAAAGCGCTGTTTTTGCCATAGGCTTTGAGAATTCCGATTACTTCGACCAACCGTTCCTGATGATGTTCCATCAACTGATCGATCCTGCTTTTGCAATCATGGAGCAAAGAACGGTGGCCTGGAAGGACCAGATCAATATCCATCTCTCTAACCTTTTGAAGACTCATAAAATACTTCTCCAGAGGATTGTCTTCATCAAGCCAGGAGGAAATATTTGGAGTTATATCACCCAGAATATGATCTCCGGAAAAAAATATTTTTTTGCGTGGCTCGTACAGACAAGTATGCCCGTCGGTATGACCCGGTGTATGGACACAATAAAATTCATAATCACCATAATTGATCAAATCTCCTTCAGCAACCATGGTAAAGTTAATCTCTTTTTTTGGACTGTAACGCTGCCCGGGATGCGAGTCGATAGCTTTATCAACGAGCTCAGCGGGGAATCCATGCCTTCCGGTTAGCCGGCAAACCAGAGCCCAGAGGTTATCATGCAATAAAATTTCCGCATCGGGCTCGTTAAAGTAAATAGTTGCTTTCTTATCCGAAATCTCTCCGGCCAATCCCACATGATCAGCATGCAGGTGGGTTACAAAAAAGTCGGTTCGAGTAAGATCAATACCGAGTTGATCAAAGGCATTCAGCAATGCCGACCTGCACTCTTCCCTGTTCATGCCGGTGTCAATCACCAGGTTCCTCTCCGGGCTGCGTATAATATAGGAGTTTGTTGCTTTCAGGGGATTGCGGGGCAAGGGAATTTCAGCACGGTAAAGATCAGGCCTGATCTCTTCAACAATCGTTGGCATAATTATTTCACATCCTTATCATGAACTAGCAATATTCTCTAATCTGAGCGTTAAATTCATCTTTGATTTTCTTCTGGAGGTCGGGATCCTGCATTACTTTCAGACCGGTTAGAGCCATTGCTCTGGCAGCTGTGAGCATTATTTCATAGGCTTCATCCGTATCACAAAGAGCAGAAAATTCCTTCGTATGTCCGGGAACCCACTCCTCGGTGATGGCCACCAGAGGGTGAATCGAAGGGGTAACCCTGCTCACATTTCCCATATCAATCGAACCAAAACCTTCTATATTAGGCGATTTCAAATTATAGCCTGCCTCCTCAAGGCTTTCGGCAAAAACATCGGCCAGAACCCTGTTACTGAGCATGGCATCATAAGGATAGTCAGACTCTTTTACTTCCAGTTCAGTACCGGTAGCGATTGCTGCTCCCCTCGCACAGGCAATCACTCTCTGGACTACCTCACCGAGACTCCTGTTATCGATTGCCCGAATACAGAAATCGGCTACAGCCCTATCCGGTATAACATTTGAAGCGAGACCGCCCTCCGAAATAATCCCATGAATCCGCACGTCGTCCTTTAAATGCTGCCGCAGGGCGTTGATACCATTGAATGTCTGGATTACACCATCTAATGCATTACGCCCTTCCCAGGGTTCACAGGCAGCATGAGCATTTTTACCATGGAAGATAAACTGATAATCACAGCAGGCCAGAGACTGGACATGGATCCGGGTTGAGCAACCGGGATGAAACATCAGGGCTGCATCAACATCATCGAAAACCCCTGTTCTGACCAGATCTACCTTTCCTCCATGATCTTCTTCATCCGGCGTGCCGATAATTGATACACGGCCGTTTATTCCATCCAAACCGGCCGCCAGAGCTACACCGGCTGCTACACCGGCTATCCCGATCAGATTATGCCCACAGCCGTGTCCGATCTCGGGAAGGGCATCGTATTCAGAACAGAATCCCACATGAAAACCTTCACCACCGTAGCTGGCCATAAATGCGGTTTTCAGGCCACCCACCCTACGCCATACTTTGAATCCTTTATTTTCCAGATAACCGGTAATTAACTCAACAGCAAACACTTCGTTTCCGCCTGTTTCCGGTTGTCTGTGAATTGCCCGGGCCATCTCAATCAATCTCTTTTTCTCCTGTTCAAATGCCTCTTGGATCAATTCAGAATTTTTCATAGCTATTGTCTCCATTACTATAATATTTTTAACTCACAATACCGGTTTATACAGGGATTGCCAACTGCAACCCACGCTCGGTTTGTTGTTACATTAAATATTACAGAAAAAATTGTCGCATCGCCACTATTTTCTTCAGAATGGCGGCAGATGGAAGCCGGCCTATTCCGATGGTCACCTAAGACTCCGGCCAGCATCTGGAAAGAATCATCATTTTCGGCCATCAGGTTGTGTAGTTCTTCAAGTCGGCTGTAGCGACTTTTTGAACTTTCCCATGTCCCTTTTTCCAATTCTTTCATTAACTGACCTGTATAATGGTTGGTGTGGTAAATTAAATCATTGGCTGTTATAAATTCATTTTTTTCGGCCGACGTCTCCAGGTTAGCCAATAGGCCATTCTTATGAACAAGCAGGTGATTATATCCTCCGGCACGCCGTTCAGGGGTTGCATATGTCACCGCTTCTTCAATCGATTCTGCCTCAAGAACCGCTCTTGCCGCAAACATCCGGGGTATTCCAATCCGGTAATCTTCCGGAGTTAGACTGTTTACTCCCTGGGCAATACCGGCTTCATTCATACCCACTGCCGGAAGAAAAGGAGCTGCTGTTACGCTAATAAATGCCGGTTTCCCCTTAGGCCTGCCCTCAATTATTATGACCGATCTGCTGTCTTCAGCATACCAATCTTCATTGTGCCCCAACCAGGCCTGATTATTTTTATAAACACCTATAGCAGTGCAGGCTGCATGAGAACTTGTTTCAAGCGCTTCTTCCAGAGCATTCAGGAAAAAAAGATCCTCAAACTTAACGCTGGAACCTGCTGCCATGCCCTGCAGTTCTTCCAGATAATGGGGATATATATCCCTGGCAGCCTCAATATAACCTTCGGGCAATTTCCAGGGTCCGATCCAACCTTCCCGGCGAAGTATATCACGGTAGTAATCAAGAGAATTTCGGAGCAGGATAGAGGCATTTCTACCAACTGCAAAGCCGAGATCATAATGGTTACCGGAAGCACGGATAATTAACGGTTCGGCCGGCATTATTCCTCCTGTTCGCTGCCCGGGACTAACCGGTAGCTGCGCTCCAAAATTTCCTGCGGTTCCAGTTTATAACCTTTTTCCCCGTTTGTGTCATAAATATATTCCCAGCCTTCTTCTTCCAAAACTATCTGAAACCGGTCCTGATAATTGACCAGACACTCATAGCTGCCGTCTCTTAAAATCGGCACTTTGGCCAGAGGGCCCTCGCCTTCAACCTTTGGAAACCTTTTAAGTGCTATTACCGGTGGATCAGGGGGAATATACCCTTCAAAGGATACTTTGCCTCTGACTACCGCAGCCTGGTCCAGGGAAAAGATTCTGGTTACTTCTTCCCCTTCCCTTAAACGAATTATCCATTCCGCAGATTTATATCGTGTGCCATCAATTTCAGCAGCACCGTAAATCATATACCTTCCAGCAGGCAGATTAAAAGTAAATGATCCTTCAGCCGTGGTAAATACTTCACCCACATACGCTTCAATCAGGGGATCACCAACCGGGTCAGGCTCCCCGCGAAATACCCTGATCAACGCTCCGTTAATCGGTTTTCCGGTTTTGGAATCGAAGAGAAAACCTGAAAGCCTAAGTTTATTAACCGGTTCCAATTCAATCAGGTTATTTCCATCTCCTGAAAGTTCATAAATTCTTTTCCGGAAAGTCTGGTACTTTTCAAGCAGGTTATATAAGGGGAACTGTTCCTGTGCTTCAATTACCGTCTCCGGTGGCGAAAAAATTTCAAAACAGCCCTGTTCATCAGTGATTGCGGCAGTACAGCTGTTAATGAGCGGTTCTTTTTGCAAAAGCAGCCGTTTTTCATCCCTTGCTTTTCCGGCGCTGATCAGGTACCGGTAACCATCGTTGGGATTTACGATCCTGCCGCTTCGCCATACTCCCGGTTCGGACTCGATCTGAAAAGTAAAGTTTTTTAAAGGATAGGCGCTGCGGCTGTTTTCATCGATCAGTAAAAGTGGGGCAAGCCAACGAATCCTGATAAAACCATCGGCGAGTTCCGTGCTATATGCCCAGCCTTCTTCCATATTTAGTTCAATCGGCGGCTGCAGAAGGTAAGGTAGTTTAAATTTTTTCATTGCCGCAGTCGGTGAATCATCATGCTCGACTGCTTCACCGCAGAGCAAACACTCGCTTTCGCCCAGTTCAGCATCAACGAGGGCCAGCTTCTTCGGTACCAAGCCCGGTGGAAGATCAAAACTGAGGTGAAGGAAACTTGATTTAACAGCATACTCACTTATATTTTTCGCATCAGGAGCAATGCGGTAGTAATCGCCCCAACTGAATATATCTTCTCCGTAGGGTGTGATCACCTCTACATTCCTGCACCGGTAATAGTATTTGGAAGCATCTTTGGGGTTGATCGGAGCCTCATTGCGACGCCACCGATCATCCGGGATGTCAATGGTAATTTTCTGAACCGGCGTCTCTCCTTCGATAAACCTGGGCAAAGCTGCTTTAGTATAACTTGATTCGGCAGGAACAAAGGCGGGATCTCCCAACAAGATCTGTTGGTGAATGGCGTTAGCTGTTCCCCAGCGGTATTTTCTGTATCCTTCCGGATTCTTCTGCATCAGGGTTGAAGCATAAAGAGAAATTACATGCCTCATCTCCCTGACTGCTTCTCCCACACTCAACCCTTTCAAAAGAAGTGCTTCCAGAAAAACACTGTAGGTTGAAGTTGTATACTGCAGATCCTCGATGGTTGCCCCACCGATAAAGCAGAGCGCACCCTTCTCAACAAAAGATAGTCCTATTACCTGCCTGGAATCGACGGGAATACCCTGCCAATCCAGACCTTCATTGGCAGAATACCAGTGAGGGACAAGTGCAACTGTGGAGCAGGCCGATGCATAGGCAATCAACGGGGGAAGGAGGGGAAGATCCTCACGGTTGAGCGAACGGCCGTGAGTGTGCAGGGCTTCCGGCCCCCCATGCCCGGTAAAGAGAAAATAATCAGATTCCGTTAGCGCCTGACTGACTTTCCGAAAGTGCGCCTCCCGATCTCTCAGCTGGTTAACTTCGTAACCGGCTTCTTCAACCAGCGGAATTAACTGGGTATCGATGAGGGCAACATCTGTAGAAAAAATGATACCGGTTTCAACATGTGGGGTATCAACTATCAGAACATTCTTTCCTCTCCTGCTGCTCTGTTTCTGAATCTCCCGGTAAAGCTTGGTGCAGATCAATTGAACAGATAACCCGGCCGGGTTGTTCTGCATCAATCTTCCTTCTGCCAGGTCGAAAAATAGGTCATTGTTCAGGCGAACATGAATATCCCTGACCATCTCTTCGGTAACAGCACCGATCCCTTTTTTCTCTTCGTAGAAAAAGGGAATTACCGCCGGTGAAGCCAGAACAGCCTGGAAACTTGGCTGTAGCCCTGTTTCCCGCACCATTTCATTCACTTCTTTTTCTATAATCCATGGTATGGGGTTGGAATTGTCGACATCATAGATAAAAATATTTCTGTATGATGCCAAGAGCAGTGCATGAAGACTCAAACCCCTGACCCACAACTCTCTCAGACAATTGCCCGATTCAGTATTTTTTATAAGATCTGCACTATTCAGAATCACCAGGTAATCGACAGGATATCCCTCTTTAACGAGAAAATCGATTATAGCCCGGTCATTTTCCAAACATGTTATTCCCTGTTTTTCTTTATGCCAACTAAATTTTTCCAATTCGCCGCTATTACCCAACCATATACGGTATAAATCACCAGTAAGCGGCAAACCGTGATTGTCCTCACCTTGAAGAGGATAGAAAAAGTAACCAAGCCTTACTGCCAGTGCAGCCGCTTTCAGGCATTTTGAAGGAGAACCTGCCGGAGCAATAACTATACCATCAGGTTTTCCAAATTGCTCAACCAGATCCTCCCAGCTAAGTTGGTCAGGCATTACCGAGTCCTGAAAAGACAGGGCTTTATTTTTCATAGCTTCCTTAATTTTTCGATCACCGGTAAGATCGACCACCTCCGGATAAAGCCTTGACAGAAGAATATCCAGAGATTCGAGTTCATAATCAACCAATTTCAGATCAACAAAACATACCTGGCGATCCGATCCAGACAACACAGCAGAAGCTAGGATCAAACCAGTCAACCAGCGATCAACCGGCAGCAGGTAAATTTGAGTCATTTTCTCATCTCATTTCTATATAAAGTGGCAGGCTCCGAAGTGTCCACGGAAAACCTCACGGTATACCGGTTCCTCTTCACTGCAGCGGGGACGGGCTTCGGGACATCTTGGATGAAACCTGCAGCCCGAAGGTATATTGATCGGATCCGGCGTCTCTCCCTGCAGCAGGGTTTTACCGGTTAGCGAAACCCTTTTCGGAACTGGAATAACAGATACCAGGGCTTTTGTATAGGGATGCAGCGGCGACTTAATGATGGCATCAGCTGTGCCCAGTTCAACAATCTTGCCCAGATACATAACCGCTATTCTATCGGAAACAAGCCAGGCCAAAGAAAGATCGTGAGTTATAAAAAGATAACTGATCCCTTTACTATCGCGCAGTTCCACCATCAACTTTAAAATCCCAGCCCTGATCGAGAGGTCAAGCATGGATACGGGCTCATCGGCCACGATAAAATTGGGTTTCAATACCAGGGCGCTGGCTATGGCCAGTCTCTGCCGCTGCCCTCCGCTTAATTCATGCGGGTAGCGTATAAAAAGCTCACCGGGATTACTTAAACCGGCATCACAGAGTGCTTCAATTACCCGTTCTTCTTTTTCCCGGTAGGTGTGGCACAACCCGTTTACTTCCAAGGGCTCAGCAACAGTGGCGAAAACTGTCTGTCGGGGATTTAGCGATTCATAGGGATCCTGAAAAATAATCTGTGCTTCCTGCCTGAATCGGCGCAGTCGGCTGCGGCTAAATGAGCGTAAATCCTCGCCCCTGAAATGGATATCTCCACCTGTCGGTTCGAGTAAACGAAGTATAGCTTTGCCTGTTGTCGTTTTACCACTACCGGATTCACCGGCCAGACATAGAATTTCACCCTGACCCAGTTCAAAATCAATGCCGTCAACAGCCCTGACCAGGCAGGGTTCTTTGCGAAGCAGGGATGTGAAAAAACCGGCCCGGGCAGTGAAGTGAACCTCCAGATTTTCCACTGCAAGCAATAAATTTTGATCTCGATTCGTCACCATGGGCATTATATCTTCACCCGCCTTTCAAGCAGGTGACAGGATGCCCACTGCCCTGTTGATATTTCCAACATGTTCGGCTCTTCTTCGCTGCACCTGGGAGCAGCATGATCACAGCGCTGATGGAAGCGGCACCCGGGAGGTGGATTAAGCAAGTTGGGTGGGTTACCGGGGATTGATGATGCCATATGGCGTTCACCTTCAATATTGGGAAATGCTTTAATCAGGGCCCGGGTGTAGGGGTGTGCCGGGTTATCAAATATTTTCTCGGTAGACCCGGATTCAACAATCTGTCCTGCATACATGACGGCCACTCGATCACAGGTTTCTCCGACAACAGAAAGGTCGTGGGTGATCAGTATCATCCCCATTTTCCTCTCCCGGCGCAGCCCTTCAAGCAGCTGTAAAACCTGGGCCTGGACCATTACATCAAGGGCGGTTGTCGGTTCATCACCGATCACCACTTTTGGATTGCAGGCTATCGCCATGGCAATCATTACCCTCTGCCGCATCCCCCCGCTGAATTCATGGGGGTACTCCCGGATCCGGTCGGGATCAATTTCAACCTGGTCAAACAGTTCAACAGTCCGCCTGGTCGCTTCCTTATCACTCAGTTTTTCATGAATTCTAAGCGCTTCAGCTATCTGTTCACCAACCCTGCGGACCGGGTTCAAGGCATTCATCGCTCCCTGGAAAATGATGGAGATCTCCTTCCAGCGAATAGCACGCAGTTCTTCTTCGGTAGTATTGACGATCTCTCTGCCGTCGAGCCTGATACTTCCTTTCATGATATGCGCATTATCCGGCAGCAGTTTTATCAGAGAGAGGGCAGCCGTTGTCTTCCCGGAAGCAGATTCACCGACCAAACCAAGAGCTTCTCCCTGTTCAAGCTGCAGAGAAATATTTTCACAGGCGCGGACATATCCTTCCTTTAACTTGTAGTAGGTTGTAAGATTTTCAACCTTGAGCAGTGTCATTGATCGCGCCTCCTTAACTTCGGATTCAAAACTTCGTCGAGGGCATAGCCGATAAATGTGAAGCTTAACACTACCAGAACAACACAAATTCCCGGAGGCAGCAGCCACCACCAGGCACCAAAGGACACGGCGCCCATAGAGAAGGCAAAATGAAGCATCATGCCCCAGGTTACCTGGGTTGGGTCACCCATTCCCAGAAAACTAAGGGTAGTCTCAGAAAGAATGGCAACAGCAGCAACCAAAACTGTGTTGGCAAAGATTAGTGGAAATACATTGGGCAAAATATGATAGAACATGATATGCGTATCGCCACTGCCAATGGCCCTGGCTCTTTCAACATAAGGTCTTTCCTTCACACTTAGTGTCTGTGAACGGATTATCCTGGCCGTTCCGGCCCAACTCGTTATACCGATAACAAATATTATATTGCCAAGACTTGGTCCCAACAGTGCAGCCATCACCAGCATCAGGGGCAGCCAGGGTATGACGAGAAAAACATCTGTAAATCTCATTAAAAGTGTATCAATTGTTTTGCCATAAAAGCCGGAGACGATGCCGATAACAGTCCCGATTACCATCGAGATAGCCGTGGCAGCTACGCCAACCAGCAGTGAAACCCTTGACCCGATAATCACTCCCGCAAAAATATCTTTTCCGAGATCATCCGTTCCCAACCAGTAATCTGAAGTGGGCGGATGCAAAACCTGGGTTATTCCATCAACCGCATAGGTTGTTATATTTACCAGGTATGGACCCAGTATAGCCATCAAGGCAAAGAAAATTAAAATAATCAGGCCGATCAAACCCATTTTGTTCTGGCTGTAAACAGACCAGAATGAAGTAATATTCTTTCTCCATAAAACCAGGGTGTCACTTTTTGCCAAATTAGTGTTCATCTTAACACCCCCTAAGATTTAACCCGGGGATCCAGGTAACGGTAAAGTATATCTGCACAAAAATTTGCTCCGACAACGGCAACAGTCACAAAGAGAAAGAGGCCCTGCAAAACTGGATAGTCGCGATTTGTCAGCGCTGAATACATCAACCTTCCCAAACCAGGCCAGGAAAATACAGTTTCTATCTGAATTGCCCCGCCGACAATAAATCCCAGGTTAATGGCAATCAGTGTCACAACGGGGAGCATTGCATTGGGCAGGGCATGTTTGCGGAGCAGATTACGGTTGCTAACTCCCTTTGCCCGTGCAGTGAGCATATAATCTTCCCGCATAACTTCGAGCAGGGAACTGCGCATGATCAGCACATATTCCCCGATCAGGATCAGGGCAAAAGTAACCGTAGGCAGAAAAAGATAACGCAACCGGGATAACAGCTCGCTCCAGAGAGTTGTATGAAAGACACCGGGCATCCCCATTCCACCAAGAGGAAATATCTGCCAGTAAACGGCAAAGATCATGACCATTATTATGGCCACCCAGAAAGTAGGCATGGAATAGAGGATGAGCGAAATACTTAAGCCGGTAATATCAAGTCTGGTTCCCCGTTTCCAGGCCAGAATTACACCCAATATTACTCCGATGATAATTGATAAAACGGTGGCTGTGCCTATAAGCAACAGAGTCGCCGGAACCCTTTCCATGATTACATCAAGCACAGGCTGTCGATAGTTAAAAGAAACACCCAGATCACCGGAAAAGAGATCGCGGAGATAGATCCAGAACTGCACCAACCTGTTTTCATTTAAACCAAACTGCTCCCTGACCCGTTCAAGGGCTTCGGAAGAAATTCTTGGGTTGCGGATCAGAACCCGGATCGGATCACCGGGCATAATTCTGAATAGAAAGAAGTTCATAATAATTACAATAAAGACAGTAATCAATGCCTGGACAAATTTTTTCAGCAGATAACCTCGCATATTCAAACCACTTTACCTCCCGGAATACCGTCACCGTGAAGGGCCGGTCTGCAAATGACCGGCCCTGTCCCGGTACAGAATAAAAGTGTTTCTTTTCAGTTATTCAATCGGGCGCAGCTGCTCATAGGTATCAACCACGTTGGTAAAGATAACCGGTCCGGTACGCGGGTTACGAATCCACCCTTCATAGCTATCGGTCCGGTACGCCTGCAGTTCCGGATCATAAGAAAGAATGATATAAGCGGCATCATCATAGAAAATACGCTGCATTTCATGAATGATCGCCTGCCGTTCATCCCAGTCCATTGTCCTCTGCTGGCGCAGGTGCATTTCATCATATACAGGATTTGAATAGAAACAGTCGCTCCAGGACATTATTTCATCGGTTGTAACAACCTTCAGAATCGAGGTGGGATCAACATCGACAAACCAGCCCCAGATAAACATGTCAAAATCGCTGTCAAAAATACGGTCTGTGAGAGTCCCTTCATCGATAACGGAGATCGTGATCGAAATACCCACATCTTCCAGCATATCTTTGATCAGGGTTGCCGCTTTCTGGTTATCCGGAGATTCCTGGCGAATAAGCATTGTGAAAGATAGAGGCTCACCTTCAGGGCTGACGCGTATTCCGTCAGCTCCCATGGCATACCCGGCTTCATCAAGAATCTGGTTGGCAGTTACCGGATTGTAACTGCGGAAATCGTTCCCCATATCAAGGTGCCAGAATTCAAAGAGGGGCGGAACCAGGGTTGAACCGATTTCTCCATAACCGAGGTAACCGACATCAATTATCTCCTGCCGGTCGATGGCATATTCGATAGCCACCCGGATATTCTTATCCAACAGCAGCGGGTTCCCCAGGGATTCAGGATCTTCCCAGACATTAAATGAAAGCTCGGAGAATGAAGGTGAATCGGCAGCCAGGGCAACTATATTGGGATCTCCGGCCTCCTCCAGCGCTTTGAACTGCGCCCCGGGAACGGAGGTGATCACATCGAGTTCACCCTGTTTCAAAGCCTCAACCATCAGGTCGGTATTGGAATAGACGATAAAAATAACTTCATCCAGGGCTGGAGCGCCTTTAAAGTAATCGGGATTGGCCGCCATCCTGGTAAATTCACCCTTACGATGTTCTATAACCTGGAATGGTCCGGTCCCGACCGGATCATCATTGGCATATTCTCCTTCGGCATCTTCGGGATCAACTTCCGACCAGATATGCTCGGGAAAGATGGGAACAAGAATCTGGGGCATCCAGGCTATCGGCTCATCGGTAGTTATCGCCAAAGTGTTTTCATCAATAACCTCGATCTCTTCCATGGCGGCAACATAATCATAAAAATAACCCAGTTCATTGTCACGGATATATTCAAAAGTAAATTTAACGTCATCTGCGCTGAAAGGTTCACCATCATGCCAGGTTACGCCTTCCTGCAGGTAAAAAGTCCAGGTCAACCCTTCATCATCTACTTCCCAGTCACTGGCCAGGTTCGGGACAACATTCATATCCTCATCCCAGCCGATCAGCATGTTATAGTTAAGGTACATAATTTCATAGGCCTGGTAAGACCAGATAAGCATTGGATTGAGGCTCTCTATTTCTCTTAAAAACCCGACCCTCAGTATATGCCTCTCATCCTCTGTTTCTCCACATCCTGTCAGAAGCAAACCAAGCATAAAAACCAAAATCAAAAACAAGGTAATTATCTTTAGTTTACGCAATTCAGCAGCCTCCTTTGAAATTAATTGTTTACCCCTTCAGTTATATGAAGCTTTTTGATTGAATCTCCAGAAATAAGCATACCTCCCTTACAGCCCTTTTTTTTCAGCCCTGGCTTCTTCCAGGATCGATTCCAACTTGTTGCAGATTACTTTGTCCAGGATTCTCCCCGGATGTTCGGATAAAATTTTATTCAATCGCAATTTGGCTCCATCGCGAACAGTCTTACTTCCTGAAACTTTCCATTCCTCAAAAGGTGCATCATTGCCAAGTTTGCCCATGTACAGCTCTCCCCGGCGCAGGTAATCCCGTGTATGCTCCTGGGCTAAAAAATTACCTCCGTTCATAACAGACTCAATCACTTCAGCACCAATTGAATCCCTGCTAACCTCGATACCCTTTTTACGGTGGGTAATCATCCCCAGGATCTCATCATCAATAACCAGCTGTTCAGCGCTTGCCAGCAACCCTCCATTGAGCAAACCCATTCCGGATACAAAGGTTGCCCTGGCCATAACCGGGGGAAGGCAGTTTATTGCCCGTTCATAACCCGACTGAATATCCGGAAGAGCAGAACCGGTATCAAGTCCGTATACGCCCGAAGGAAGCCCATAATAGCGGGCAATCTGGGCTACACAGGCACCGGAAAAACCAAGATCGGGATCTTTGCCCCCGACAAAACCGGTTCGCATATTTGCAGCAGCCAGGCGGCAGGTGTACACCAGTGGTGTATCCCAATTTACCAAACGGGCCAAAGTCAGAAAAGCCAGTTGTTCGGCATTTTGCTGAACCAAACCACCGGCCAGGGTCAACGGTGCTGTTAATCCACGGGTGGGACAGGGCAGCATAGTCAGCGGCAGTCCTGAACGGGCTCCGACAATTATTGCATCGGTAATATCTGCGGGAAAATTCAGGGGGCTTAGAGGTGATATGGAGATGGTCCCCATCGGTTTTTCTAAAAGTTTTTCAATTCCACCCCTGACTGCCGCAGCAAGCCGGATCAGGTAACGAACTTCCCAGGAATCTGATGCAGTGCCGATATCAACCGGCTTTGAAGTATTCTGCAGGGCATATGCGGTCATGGCCAGTGAGGCTATTTCTTCGGGAAGATCGGTCGGCCTGAGGCTGGGAACTACCATATCAAGATGGGGCAGTGAATCACTGAGCCGGATAAATGCTTCGAGGTCGGCAACCGTAGCTTCACGAATAGCATCGGTTTCATGGTCAAGCAAAAAAGAAACAGACCCGAAATTATGAGCGTATGTCCGGGGAGCTTCGGTTAACGGCAAGACCACTTTCTCATCAGTACCGTAAATAGTTACCGGTATAGGTTTGGCCAAACACTCTTCAACAGTATTTGATAAAAAAAGAAGCCTTCCATTCTTCTCCAGGCAACCTGCCTCAAGGAGAATTTCCCGGGCTTCTTTTCCTTCAATTACAACTCCGGTTTCATGCAGGATTTTTAAAGTAAGCTCATGAATCAGGGACAAATCTGCGGCAGTAAGTGGTTCGTAAGTTATCATGGAAACACTCCTTTTCTCAGGAACGATTCAACAGCGTATTGATCTTCTTAATTCCAGATATGGCGTCGGCCGCGTAAGCATCAGCCCCGACTTTAACCGCCCATTCTTCAGAAAGCGGTGCTCCACCGACAATGACCTTTACCTTTTCACGCAGCCCCTTTTCCGATAAAAGATCAATAACATTTTTCTGCTCTTGGATAGTTGTAGTCATCAGGGCTGATATGCCAAGAATATCGGCGTTTCTATCTTCAACTGCATCAATAAATTTCGCATTAGGTACATCCACTCCCAGATCATATACCTCCATCCCGGCTGCTTTCATCATCATGATCACTATATCCTTACCGATGGAATGCAGATCACCCTTTACAGTCCCGATAACCACCCTGACAGACTCACTTTTCCCCAGTGCTCTTTCTTTTTCCATATGCGGTTCAAGTAGATCCAGGGCAGCGCTCATCGCTTCGGCTGCAAGCATCATATCGGGCAGGAAATACTCACCATCTTCAAACTTTTCACCCACCTGCCCTAACCCCACGGTCAAGCCTTTTGAAATCATTTCAAGAGGGCCGATTCCGCGATCCAGGCCTTCCCGGACAGCCAGCAGGGTATTTTCTTTGTCACCTTCCAAAATAGCTGTGCCAATTTTATTCAGAATATCCTTCAAGACTTTTCCTCCTGATTGTTGGCAATATTGATACTTTTATATATTGCAAGTATAACATATCTGTCTGACAAACTATAGTATCCTTCAGAAATATCAGTCTTAAGTTACTTATTATTCTTCACAGCTTCTAATATTTCATAATAAAGCCATATAACCGGTAAATACTTTGTGTGATATAATATTGTCAAATTCAATCAGACCAGTACAGGACTGAAAGGCAGGTTGACTTAAGAAATGCGCAAGAACAGGCATCTATCGTTGATCATCATTATATTCTCTGCAGGTCTTTTACTTTCAGGCTGTAGCCTGATCAATTCTTCTTCAGATAGTGAAGCAACCGTACGTGAGATTATTACCTCGGAAGGTCCGGCTGAAACTTCAGAACTGCTCTTTGAAGATGAGGCCGAAGATGTAACCACTGAAGTGGCTGTTCCCCCCGGCAAGCAGGATCGCCTGCCCGGCAGTCTTAAATGGGACAGTGTGGATCTTTATGCCGCCGGACTTGATTTTTTCCGAAATCCTGAAGCAGAACTTAAAACAGCCTTACCGGAACAGGAAACAACACCATCGGGTCAGAGCAGTGTAACTACAGATTCCGCAAGCGATCTACCTGCACCCGGCGACGTTTTGATTACAACTGTTGATGATACAACTGACTGGGGAGTTCCCATTGATGATGACGACGAAGATGGAGATTGGTATAACCTGCCTTAATTTTGTCCAGTATTCTCCATGGAGGTGATCTATATGACCGGGGTTATAACGAGACCCCTGATTGTGTTCTTTCTTCTTCTCTTGATGATAACAGGCTGTTCCGATCAGGCGTTGCCGGAAGAGATTATCGAGGAAGAACCGGAAGAGGGAATAGTGGAAGAAGAAATTGATGAAGATGATGCTATCTTAGATGAAAACGGAGATTTGTCAGATCCAGAAACAGAAGAAGAACCGGAAGAAAAACCATTTCCCGGTTCAAGCTTCAAGCATGAGGTTGAAATGAAGATAGATGGTGAAGTTCAGGAAAACACAGGTGAAGAATGGTATAAATTTGATTAAGCAGGTTATATAATAATCAAGTGGAGTATGAAGGGCATCTTAATTCAAAAAGATGCCCTTATATTATCTGTTTTCCATTAAGCTGTTCCTGCAGATAGCCGATAAATTCATCAGCTTTCTTGTAGGGAGGCTTGGTAATTAAGCTGACACCAATAAATAACACTGTGGCAACCAGGCCACTCCAAACCCCCGGCCACTGCCCCAGCGGACGCAATCCACTGTATTGCAAAAAAGTCGCAATCAGTCCACCGGCTACTACACTGGTTAAAACAGCGGCAGCAGTTCCCCTTTTCCAGAAGAAAGCCCCGACCAAAGCCGGAACCATGACCAGCAACCCCGCCGAAGAGGCAACCGAAAGGGCGGCAATCAAATCGAGACGCATTGTGGCAAATGCAACAATGACAAGCGTAAAAAGCGGAACAAAAATTTTCCCGATCAGCAGTTCCCTGCTCTCATCTGCATCAGCTCTGGCCATTTTAAAAACATCGCGGCAGACCATCGATGAGAGAGTAAGAATTATTGAATTAACCGTGGAAATTGCCGCGGCACTGATCCCCAACATCACCAGGAGGGCAACAAAGGCCGGAACAATACTCAACCCGAGAAGTGCGGGAGTCGCGCTGTCGGCGAGAGGAAGATCCGGAAGCAGCAGTCGTGCGGAAAAACCCCACAAGATTGAAACCAGGGTATAAATAAAACCAAATACGAGGAAACCCATAACCATGATTCTCATCTGTGACAGTGAACGGGGCACAAAGAGGCGCTGACTGACCTGGGGATTGGAAAGCGAGAAGAAAAACCAGGGCAGGGTTAATCCGACAAATGCATTAATGTTGAAAAATCCGGGACCCGGCACTGTCAGCCAGGCGGGATATTCAGCCTCCAGCTGTGTAAACATCCCCCCGAAACCTCCGAAACCGCGATAAGCAATAAAGATCACGGATAAAACTGCCACGGTAATCATCACCGCCGCCTGCAGCGAATCAGTCCAGGCAACGGCTTTCAAGCCACCACTCCAGGTCCAGTAAACTGCAATAAAGGCTGCGATAGCTACCCCGGCCAGGTAAGGTATAGTTCCTCCCGAGATACCTTCCAGCAAAGCGCCGATCCCGATTAGCTGTACAGCGCTGTAAGGGATTAAAAAAATTACAGCTGCCACTGCTGATACCGCCGAAACCGCCTTACTTCCATAGCGGTCGCCCAACATCTCGGTCGGAGTGAGATAATTATATTTATTGCCAACCAACCAGAAGCGGGGGCCGAAAAAAGCTACCAGGATCAAACCAGACAGATAGATCAACTCAAAACCGAGGGCACCGACGCCACCAATATAGGTAAAACCGGCCAGGCCGACCAACATGAATGCGCTGTAGGTGGTCGCACTGTAAGTAAGCGCCGCTATTATTCCTCCCAGTGAACGTCCGGCCAGAAAAAACTCACCGACCCCTCTGCTCATCCCTTTACCTGCTCTCCGGGCCAGCAAGCTGCCAATAATGAAGTAGAGGAAGAGTGCTATATAGATTGTACTAGCGCTCATTGTCATCCCTCCATCTGGCCGTGATGATACCCAGGCAGAAGATAACAATCAGGGCAAAGAGGCTCCAGAACAAAAAAGAACCGTACGGTTTGGCCAGGTTGGTCAGCAGGGGTGTATAAGGGATAATGAAAGCGGATAAAACCATGATCAGAAAAATCACTACCCAGAAGATTCTCTGTTGATTAAGGGACATGTGGTCAACCTCTTTTCAACGGCTGTGATATATGCATTATAACACAGGCACTTACTGAATAAAAAAGCACAACTTGACTTTCATGTAAATATTTTGCTATAATGCCCCTGACTGATAACCAGGGCTTCTTGATCACCCTCCTAAGGTGGTATTTAAGATGAAGCTGTCCAGATCAGGTTTCTGCTTCTTAACACTTGCCTCATTCATGCTCTTGATATTGATATTTACAACTCCTGTATTTGCTTCAACCAGGGCAGACCAAAATATTTACAACCACCGCCTGGTAATGCAGATTATTGATAATCGTTTTCACAAGTGGCTTGAATACTATGATCCCCTTGATAACAGCCTTTCAATAACCCTGCTTGAGCCCGACAGCAGGGAACTCACATCTGAAGAAGTGATCCAACTGCTCTATAAATCCAGGCAGTGGGAAAGAGAAAACCTGGACATTTACAGTAGTTCCTTCACCCTGAATCAGGAAGGAATTACGGACAACCGCACAGCAGTTGACAGCAGCCTGGCAACAGCTTATCCCAACAATACCATCGGTTTTTTAAGTATCATTTTTCCGGAATCCTACATGCGCGGCACCGCTTTCCTGGTCAGCCCGCATACAGCATTGACTAACGGCCATAATGTTTATTCAGATCCCCTGGGCGGCTGGTTTGTTACTCTACGCTTCTCTCCCGGGCAATATGAAACTCAATGGCCGGAAACGGTCCAGCCCTATTCCACTTTAAGCCCGGTTAGCGTTGAGACAAATGACAGCTACATACGCTACGAAAATGAAGGAGATCGTGATAATTCGGTAAACCATGATTATGCAGCTCTATTTTTCAGAACACCATTTAGCGGGATCAATACCTTCATCCCCCTTGAATTCAACCATATTCCCGAAGAGCTGATCGTAATCGGTTATCCCGGCGTGATCCGGGGCAGCAACTCTCTCGGACAATGGCGATCCGAAGGAAAACTGGTTGAACAGGATCGTTATTGCCTCTTCTACGATGCATTCACCAGCCCGGGAAACAGTGGCAGTCCGGTTATCGTCTATAACCAGCAGGCTGATACATACCGGGTAGTGGCCATTCACACCTTTAACATCCCGGATTTAATCAGCGGAGGCCCTCAACTGAACAGCCGGAACCAGCTGATTATCGAAAGATGGCTTAAATGGACCCCCGAACAGCTTGAGCAGGCCAAAGAAAAACCACCCGGACTGGGAGACGTCAATGATGATCAGGTGATCAATATTATTGATGTCACCTTGATCCTGCAGCATGCCCTTTGGCTAACAGAGCTTGACAAAGATATGCTGGACAGAGCCGATATCAACCGGGACGGAACAATCAATGTCCAGGATGTTACCCTGGCTATGCAGTACTCCTTGAAGCTGATTGACACTTTATGATTGACACTTACCTGCGAAAACATTAATATTTATAATCAAACACTCCGGGGAGGTATCATCCTGTACAATACGCAGCAGGAATACAAAGTCTACCCTTATCGCTGGATAAACTATTTCGTTTACCTATTTGTTTGCATATCAGCCGCAGCAGGTTTTTCTTCCAAGTCAACCCTGCTGTCTACAATGGCCCAACGTTGGGACACCGCCCTGGGAACCGTTGCCCTGCTGATCACCGTTTTCACCATCTGGCAGGTGCTTTTATCCCTGCCTTCCGGAATACTGGTCAGCCGAATCGGTTTTAAACCGGTAATCATCACCGGAATTTCCTTCGTAATCCTCGGGTTATATCTGCGCAGCACGGTTGACGCATTCATGCCCTTTCTCTACTTTACGATAATCGCCGGCTTCGGCTGGGGGCTGATTCTCGGACCCATGGGAAAGATAGTGGCCAACTGGTTTCCCCTGCACGAAAGAGGTCAGGCTAACAGCTATTTTCCGGCCGGCATCAACGCCGGCATGGCCCTGGGCTCACTGACCAGTGTCTATTTTACCACCACCCTGGGCTGGAATATGGGATGGAGGATTTATTCTTTCATCGCACTCTTTGTAGCGATAGTTGCCCTCTTTGCCCTGAAAGAAAAACCTCCGCTGCCCCCGAACCCACAGGTAAACGCTTCCAAAATCAAAATCGGGAAGGGGATCAGGCAGGTTATGACCTGCTTTACAATACCCATGCAGTATACTGCCCTGGCTACAATCGGGGCAATCGTAATTACACCCGGTCTTGTGTACCCCGTCCTCTATAACGGCGGTGTTGCACCAAATATTGCCGGATTAATCAGCGGTTTCTCACTGGCCGGCGGGGTGATCGGCACCCTGATCATCCCCACCCGGGCATTCAGGGGTAAAAAGGTCAGGTCAACCATGCTAAAATGCTCCATACTGTCACCTTTGCTCTTTATCTCAATATTTTACCTGCCCTCGAGCCCCCAAACTGCCTGGATGATCGCTCTTACCGCTTTCTTCTTCGGATTCTTCAACGTTCCTGTCCTCGGTATGGCTCTCGGGTTCTGCATGATCCAGGAAGAAATCACTCCAGCCAACGCATCGATTCTATCCGGGTTATTCCTGACCAGCATCGGTATCGGCTCAGCAACAATTCCACTACTTGTAGCAAAGGTAATCGACTCTTCCGGCGGCCTCTTCACCGCCGGCGCCTGGGTCCAAGTCATTCTTCTGCTGATTTCACTTGCCGTCATCTACATCCACGTCCGCGAACAAAAATAAGTGTACGATTTAAAGCCTGTCCACTTTTCGTACACTTATTTGGTATTTAGAATATTTAAATTGCTATTATATGCTACTTGACCATCAGAACGCTTCCACTCTTTGCTTCCTGAATTACTGCGTTGCTGACACTTCCGAGCAGCAGTTTTTTCAAACCTCCCAGGCCCCTGCTGCCGATAACGATTATATCAAATCCTTCTTTCGCGGCAGTTTCCAAAATTGTTTCTGCCGGGTGGCCCTGTTTTAAAATAGCCCGCGCTTTTATACCCTCTTTTTCAAAAATGGCCAGGGCATCTGCAATAACTTTTTCTCTTGCCTTTTCGTGCTCTTCCTGTATTTTCCTGAACCGATCGACATCTTCTTTGGAGAATGTATCCCTGGTTGTTGCTCCAACTTCAAATAGCGGTAGGGCGGCAAAATCAACTTTTTCCTCGTATACATGAATTACTGCCACATCATCAGCCTTGCATCCTCCGGCAATCAGCGCCGCTTTTTCCAAAGCCTTCTTACTGTGTTCAGAACCATCCGTGCAAGCTAAAACCTTCATTCCAAATCCCCCTTTGATAACAATGAGCTCGTATAAATCAATTGCTACATATTATCCAGACAATCTGAAAATTGATCATTTTCTATTTATATTTTACCATATTCCTGGAGAGAATTCCTTTAAAAAAGCGAACAGCAATGTCAACCAGGAATGGGAAACGGAGTAACAGTTCCTGCAAATAATAAGAACTCCTCAATTCTTTTAGAAGAACACTCTCGCATAATTCTTCGTACCGGATCAATTTCACCCCATTATTCTTTTGCTGTAATGCCTCGTGAATGACCATAGCTGCAAGTTGACCCGAAATCATGCTTCGGTGTATACCTCCGCCGGTCAGCGGGCTGATAAAGCCGGCTGCATCACCAACCAGCAGAGCTCCGTTAAAGGCATATTGCAAATATTTTTGTGAGCCAAAATTGAGCGGCCAGGCAGCGATACTCCCGATCTCCGCACCTTGCTTTAGCCGCCTTCTAATTGCAGGCAGAGTCATGAAATCTTCAAGCATTTTCTTCAGGTTGCTGTGATTGCGCCGATAATAATCAAGCCTCATACCCAGTCCCAGGTTTGCCCGGTTCTCACCGGTCGGAAAAATCCAGGCATAACCGGGTAAAATATCGTGATACAAAATAAATTCAGCTTCATTGTGATTTACTTCAATACCCTCAATATACCCCCGGATAGCCATGGCCCGGTGCTTAGAAACATGCCTTTTGCGATCTCTTAAATGCCTTGAAATTACCGATGAAACTCCGTCGGCGCCGACTGTAACTTTTGCATATAAAATCTCGGAGTTATCACCCTCAGCTGTTATACCGATAACCTGCCCGTTTTCGATCAACGGTCCGGTCACTTTTAAGCTTCTGAACTCAACACCCAATCTGATCGCATGCCGGACAAGCAGATCATCAAAGAATAAACGTGAAGTTATATGAGGATAATAACTACTACTGCCTTGCTTAAGAGGAGCGATCAGATGTTGCCCCGAGGGCGCTACAAGACGCATTGACATGAGGGGATAGAAATGTCCTTCAGCAATAGCCTGATCTACGATCTCTTTCATACCTGCATCGGCCAGGATATTAAATACTCCCGAAGGTAAAGCATCACCACAAATTTTATCACGGGGGAAATCATCTTTATCTACAAGGAGAACTTCATGTCCCAATCGGGCTAGAAGTGATGCAGTTATCGACCCCGAAGGACCAGCGCCGACGACAATGACTTCCCAATCCCGTTTCACTATCCTACCCCTTTTAAATATTATGGAATAATAATATCTCTACTAATCCTTTAACAGCACTATACAACCCTCAAGTGGTTTGAGAACAAGTTCGTCCTGGATAACTTCTTCACCCCTGTTAGGGTCGGTTGACAGTAGAATACGGCTCTGGTCTGCCAGTAAACTTGTATCGTATTTGCGTTTCCCATTGGAAAAATTAAGGGCTACCAGTAATCTTTCCCCGTTCGATTCTCTTAAGTAAAAATAACAATCCCCGGCCACTCCTGAAGTAATACTGGAATACAAACCTTCCTGTAAAGCTGGTGACCTCTTCCCTAGATGGATAAGTTTTTTGTAGAGATTTAGCAATGAAGCCGGATCTTTTTCCTGGTAGGCAACATTTCGGCTTTCCACTTCCGGCCCAGCAGGCAACCAGGGTTCAGCCGATGTAAAACCTGCATGCCTTTCTGCTGTCCACTGCATCGGCGTTCTCGCTCCGTCACGACCGCGATAAATTGGAAACCACTTGATCCCGACAGGATCTTTTAACGCTTGACGGGGTAATTTGGCTTCCTTCATGCCAATCTCTTCTCCGTAATAGATAAAAGGTGTGCCCCTTAAGGTGAGCAGCATCATCGCCAAAAGGCGGGCCCGTTTGTCCTCCTGACCCTTCCGGGCATAACGGCTAATGGCCCTCATAATATCATGATTACTGAATGTATAAGCCGGCCAGGCTTTTGACGGTAAATTATTCTCCCATCTTTCAACACTGCGCCTGAAAGCACTGGCTTTCCAGCGGTTCTGAGCCAGGGAAAAATAAAAATTCATATGAAGTTCATCGTTATTATCACCATAATAAGAAGCAACAAGCGCAGGATTTTCACTGTTTATTTCCCCCACACTGGTTGTACCGGGATATTCATCAAATATTTTTCGAAATTCTTTCAGGATATTATGAGTTTCCGGATGGTGTCTGCTGTATACTTTATCCTGCAGTTCGGGCAGCTCAAGAAGTTGAAAGATATTTACAATCAGCGGCCGATCCCAGAAAGGGCTATGCCTGAATCGTTTAATTCGGTGAAATACTGAAGGGTTGTCCCGAAATTCTTCATCCTGGCAATAGCAGTGAGCCACATCCAAGCGGAAACCATCTACTCCCCGCTCCAGCCAGAAACGGATCACCTTATGGATTGCCTGACGAACTTCAGGGTTAAACCAGTTCAGATCAGGCTGTTCCTTTAGAAATGAGTGCAGATAATATTGTCCTGTAATTTCATCCCATGCCCATGCCGAGCCAAAAAAGTTATTCTTCCAGTTATTCGGCGGGGCATTACGCGGACCGCGTCCGTCACGCCAGATATACCAGTCCCGTTTTGGATTATCCCGCGAAGATCTTGACTCCTTGAACCATCTATGCTGATCAGATGTATGGTTTAGCACCAGATCGATCATTATCCGGATATTACGTTTATGCGCTTCCTTCAGCAGCCGGTCAAAGTCATCCAGGGAGCCGTAACATGTGGCAATATCACAGTAATCGGCCACATCATAACCGAAATCCAGGTCGGGGCTTACAAAAAAAGGGCTGAACCAGATCGCATCTATCCCGAGAGAGTTCGCAGTTCCATCATTTAGATAATCAAGCTTTTCAATAATACCGTTTAGATCACCGATACCATTCCCCATCGTATCAAGAAAGCTGCGAGGGTAGATTTGGTAAAATACTCCCCTTTTCCACCACTCAAGATTATCTACCGATCGGTTAAATATTTCTTCGGTTGTTTTAATTATTGTCACCTTCCTAAATGGTCAGTAGAACTTCAATAGCTTAGCCTGGTAGCGCCTTCAGGTATAGCTGCCGGAAGAAATCAGATAGATCCTTCAGTTGATATCTTAATACATAAAATCATTATATCAAATATTGATTACTGCTGATGTTCATAAGCATTCAAAATCGCTTATAACCATAAGCAATTGGAGTGGATTCCTCAGACAGCTATCGAACAGCGTTATTTTATCATTGAAATAGCAAATCAGGAAATTGTTAACATAACGATATTCAGCCCCTGATTGATTGCGATAACTGAAAATAGTGGATACTTTATAATATCTGACAATACTTTGTCATTTTAGATCTATTGAATAAGACAGCGCTTTGAGACATCATGAAAGAAGTTGACATAATCATTATTTGATGATAGAATGTAAATGATGTACTTAAGGTTTGAAAATGAGAAGAGGAAAATGTTATGAAAAAAAATATTGGATTGATGATTGTTTTAATTATAGGCTTTGCTTTCGTCACAACAGGTTTTACTGTAAGCACATCTGGTTCTGAGCCCCTGACCAGTCAGATTTGGGCAGTCAGTGTTTCTGCAGATCCCGGAGAAGTAGGTTCTTTAACTACGAATTTCCAGGCAGCTCACGGATCATATGAAAATGTGGATGATGAGGATTATGTAGGCGATTACTTTAACATTGAACAGCAGTCCTACGTTTCATCCGGTGAAACCAAGCGCTATATCGATATCAGCAGCCCATATTCTCACGCCTACCTTAGTGAAGACATGACTGTTATCGGAATGGCCTCAATTCGGGAATCTTTTTCAATGGAGAATTTTCCGGCAGGTTCAGCCGCAACAGTTAGCTGGTGGGATCTTTTTTAAGCAGTATAACAATATTTATGATATTCATTAAGCTTGCAGAGAAGGGAAAATTTCTCCCTTCTCTTTTATATTTAAACAGCAAATGTTCAATAATACTCAACAATTTATGATATAGGATATAGCAATTTAACAAAAATAATAAGGCTTCAGGTGGTTTATGTCCTGAAGCCTTATTTCACTGGTGCGCCTGGAAGGATTTGAACCCT
This sequence comes from Bacillota bacterium, assembly GCA_033549065.1. Lineage (NCBI taxonomy): Bacteria > Bacillati > Bacillota > Bacillota bacterium. The sequence goes on along the minus strand of JAWSUE010000018.1, from coordinate 9,095 downwards.
CGACTAACGGATTAGAAGTGCGTTAAAGCACTTCAGGTGAAATCTTGCAACCCTTTGGTTATAGTGGTTTGCGACTTTTTGCTTCTATTTATTTCAGGTCATTTAGGGGCGTTTCCTGTTCCCGTTGTTCCCAAATTAATCCCAATCGGCTTTAAAAATTACAATTACAACACACGGCAACTATATCCCACATAGAAGGCAAGATGCAAGAAAAATATTAATACTATTGAAAGAAATTGTCAAATATATCAGTTGTGATGGCTGGACTATCTTATAACAGAGATGTTGGAGCAACTCGGCAGCCTTAACTTGAACCTGTAGCGTCTGTGCTTAAAGGATAGGCCATTATTATTTTGACAAATGGGCTTAACAGTTAATTAAGGACATAACCGTCACGATAATGTATACTTAAAGCGTAAATATCTGCGAAAAGGAGCTTTAATATGAGTTTAAAGGAAAGCATTGACAAGCGCGTTCAACATGTTAATATGCCTGAGAATCTGGCGGTAGGCATGATGGTTCGCGACCAACGTAATAGATGCCAAGATTTACAGTGTCCTTTTGATTATTTTGCCTTTGCTTTTGGCGAATCACCATTTCAGGTGCCTAAGGAGTTAAGCCATGCTCTGGCGGAAAACTCTGCTGTAGGCGGTTATACCGAGCCCGGAGGTATTGAGCAGTTAAAAAGCGTAACTGCTGACTTCTATAACAGACATTTCGACCTAAATATTGAATCAAATAGAGTGATTATCGGCCCGGGCACAAAATCACTTTTCTACATGATTTTTTCTATGCTTGCTTTAGACTACATTATCCCAGTGCCTTCCTGGATCGGCTACACCCCACAGCTCGATCTCTTAAGCAGAAAATGGCACACCATTGACTTATTACCAGACAATAATTACAAGCTTCAGCCTGAGCAGTTAGAACATTTTTTAGCCAAGCATCCTGATAAAGCCTTCACTTTAATCCTAAACAGCCCCCACAACCCTACTGGTCAGGTTTATGACAAGTTTGAGTTAGAGGCTCTTGCTGCAGTTTGCCGACGCCATGAAGTAATTGTGCTTTCTGATGAAATTTACTCTTTGACCACCTATGACATAAAAAGCTACGCAAGTATGGCCGCCGTCTATCCGGAAGGTACTCTCTTGACAGGTGGCCTTTCAAAAGATCGTTCTTCCGGAGGATACCGTCTGGGCGTAGTTGTTCTGCCTGAAAAATGCCCTGAAGAACTGCACTTTGGTCTCGAAAAAATTGCAGCCACCATCTATACCAACGTTACGACCCCAGTACAGTATGCAGCAGTTAAAGCATACACCTCAAGCAGTGAAATGGATGAATATTTGCAGGTTACACGTTCGATTCATGCCTTAATCGGTCAAAAACTGAGTGAACGATTCGCCCGTATTCCCGGGCTTAATGTAACTGAGCCTAAGGGTGGCTTTTATTTTCTGGCTGACTTCAATCAACTCGGCGAAGTAATTCATGAAAAAGGGATAGACTGTGCTAATGAACTGAGTAAAGCACTTATAGCTCACCCTCACCATATTGCTGTAGTTACCGGGGATTCTCTGGTTGTAAAACCGGACAACTATTGTGCCCGCATTGCTTTCGTCGATTATGACGGTCCTGCTGCTTATGAAGATTACTTACAAAACCCACCTTCAGGTGAACAGGGGAAAGAGAAATTCTTTAACAAACATGCCTCAAGAATGTTAAAAGGCGCAGATGCGTTGGAAAAATTTTTAAATAGCTGACCAGAGGAAATTCAAATGACTTCTAACAGCAAACTCTTGGTATTTGCCAAAGCACCTCTTTCACTTGGTGGTGAGTGTTCCTGGACAGGTTGTATCCCTTCCAAGACCCTGCTAGCTGCTGCAGAGCTAGCCCATAAAATACAGCAAAGCCCATGGTTAGAATCTGATTTTTCAAAGGAAAGCAAAAACCTTTTGGAACACGGTGTAATGGAGCACGTGCGCTCGACAGTTGTGTCTGCGGCTAAAGTTTCAAAGGCTGCAGCCCTTCTAAAGCGTTATTCAGTGGAAGTTATCATCGGCAGCCTGTCATTTGTTAATAACAACACAATTAACCTGGATCAGGGCGACTTTAACCTTAAAGCAGCCGGTGTTCATTATAACACCAAGGGTACTACAGTTAATGATTACATGTAGACCAATGAGTTAGTTTTTGCCCGGTATAAAAGAATCGGCTTATTTACGCTTGGACAGTCAGTTCATGTTTATCCAACGCTCGGGTTGGCTGTTCAGCGGGCTGTAGATGAGTGGTTTGCCGAGCTGGCCGGTCGGCCTCTTGTTGCTGTTTTGGCAAAGCTATTTAGCAACAGAATGTAGGGGAACAGGAATAATACCACTGTGAAAATATCAGTCATTATACCAACATACAACGAAGAAAACTATCTCGCCCGCTGTATTGAATCAGTTCGTGCCCAGACCTTCCCGGCAGAGATCATAGTCTCTGATGGGGGCAGCGAAGGTAGCACTTTGGCTATAGCGCATTGTGGGCTCTGCTGGCCTATCGCCTGGGATACCCTCTGGAAAAAATCAGAGAAAAATATTACGGCAGGTAAAGCTGCTTCGCAAAATGACATATTGTATAATTAGTAATAATGTTTAAATTGATTCTTAACAATGCTATAATTGCAATAGTTAATATAGCATTATTCTAGAGGGAGCAAGATGAACTTGAGCGACTTTAGAATGCTGGCTGTTGCATTAATATCAACTGCCCTTATAGCGGAGTGCGGCGAGGCTGTTCCGGCAAGCCCGGTTACAGAATCTGTTTAGCCACCTAATGTGAGCACGGATAATAACCAGGTATTTGGTCAGGTCGCCGATACGACAGTAAAGGAAATTGCAGTAGTAAATATTGAAGACGCAGGCAGTTTCAGTTTTAATCCTAATGAGGTTGAAACAACCCGGCCAGATAACTTTAAACCGGGCTATTTTTCCCTTTTCGACGTGCTGGCTCACCTTTCTATTAGAGGCGAAATCGAACTGGATTATTATATTGATGATAGTATGTGTTTTGATCTATGATCTGAAATGTTCCAACCGGGCGTCATTATCGCTATCGATACCATCCTCAGCCTTGGCGAAGCCGACTTGCTCAGTTATGATTTACAGTGGTACGAATCTATTGGTACTGCCGGTCTGGTGAAGAGCTACTGGGTAGAGCGGATCAATATAGATCAAAGCGCAGGGCGGTGTAGATCTGTTTACGAGGCCGTGGATGAACTGTTCTGCTTTTTTAAAGGTTACCATAACCATATCCCCTCGGATATCAGGGTTATAAATTCCCCGGCTTTCCTCGAATACTTCTGGATCTTTATTTAGTGTGAATTTAGATACTGAGAAGAAAGGATGATTTTGGTGACAAAGAAGATACTTAATGCACAGCAGGAAGAGCTTTGCAGCACCCGCAGGTGGGATTTCTCCGACCTTAAAGCGCTATTTATCAACTGTACCCTGAAAAAAAGCCCTGAAATGTCGCATACTGAAGGTTTAATTAAAATTTCTCAGGCGATCATGGAGAAAAATAAAGTAGCTGTAGAATTGATTCGCGCGGTGGATTACGAGATCGCCTGTGGCGTTTATGCGGATATGACCGAACACGGCTGGGAAAAAGATGATTGGCCGCAGATCTTTAAAAAGTTATTGATGCCGATATTTTGGTTCTTGGTTCGGCTATCTGGCTCGGCGAAAAAACCTCAATTTGTCAAAAGGTGATTGAACGGCTTTATGGCCAATCGGGTGAGTTGAATAAAGATGGTCAGTATGCCTACTATGGACGGGTTGGCGGTTGCCTGATTACCGGTAATGAAGACGGGGTAAAACACTGCGGAATGGGCATTTTATATTCTCTGCAGCACCTTGGTTTTGTCGTTCCGCCTCAGGCCGATGCCGGCTGGCTTGGTCCGATTGGCCCCGGACCATCCTACCTGGATCCTGATTCAGGCGGCCCTGAAAATGATTTTACCAACCGTAATACTACTTTTATGACCTGGAATCTTCTACATCTGGCCAGAATGATTAAAGACAGGGGCGGTATCCCGGCGCACGGCAACCAGCGCAGCAAGTGGGTAGCAGGCTGTCGTTTTGATCATCCCAATCCAGAGTATCGTTAAAGTGCGATCCGGGGCTGCTTCAGAATTCTATATCTGATTTATGAAGTGGCAAACAAGGGCAATAAACAGCTTACTGTAGATTTGGGCGTTGCGAACCTGCAAAGTTATTCCGGCGCTGTTGGCACCTGCCACAGCTTAAACAGCTATCTGGAACAATATTCTGATCAAGCATTAGCTGCCTCATACCGGCAGGAGGCTGGAAATCTTTTAGGCGAAGCACAGAGACTCTACGACCTGAACCGCGAAATGCTGGAAGAATTACTGAAGCACGCATAACCCTTAAAGGGGGGTTTGACTTGAATAAATTAATTGGTATCAGCGCTGGCAGAAAAGGAAAAGCCACCGAGTCTCTAATCCGTGCGATTCTTGCCGGAACCGGTACACAGTATGACCTAATCAGCCTCTCCGGCAAGTTAATTCAGCCCTGTGAAGCCTGCAATGGTTGCGTAAAAACAAACCGCTGTATAATTAAAGACGACTTTCAAAAAGTGTATGAAAGCCTTCAGCAGGCCGACGGATTTGTTTTTGGCGCTCCAACATACTGGGAACATATGAATTCTAAGGGGCAGGCTTTTTGGGAAAGAGCGTGTTTTTCCGGACGACATAATGCATTATTCCCCTTAAAGGGGAAAATAGCTGTTGCAGTGGGTATTGGTGGATATGATAGTACGGGTGAGCATGTTTTAGCTGATCTTAAGCGGTATTTTGAAGATGCTCGTATTAATTTGCTGGATTCTATTGTAGCTCAAGGTGAATTCGCCTGTTTTAATTGCGGGTTTGGCAGCACGTGTCCGGTGGGTGGGTTCGCCGATCTATATCCTCTCGGAACACCTATTACCCCGGAAATAACTCCGTCTATCTGCAACCAGTTACCGAATGTAGCTGACTTGCCGGATTCTTTAAGGGATATCAGAGGCAAGGCCCATGGCTTGGGCTTGCTGCTGGCAGAGAAGGTCATAAGGCGAGGCAAACAATAGATTTTCCGGCTACCGGCACTGAAGGAGCTAATAATACTATGGCCGAAATGGAGTTTGCAAAAAGAAAAGTGGCCGAAGCTGCCCTCAGCTATATAGATCCTGACCAGTTGCTTGGGATCGGAACGGGCAGTACAGTTTCCTGCTTTATTGAGGAGATGGTTTTAAGCAAGTTATTTCCGGTAGCGGCAATTCCAACATCATTGAAAACAGAAAAACTGCTCCAGGAGGCCGGTATAAAATGTATTCGTCATGATCAACTTAATCAACCAGTTCCAATATATATAGACAGCGCGGATGTGGTTGATTATTACGGGCAGGCCATAAAAGGTGGCGGCGGCGCACACAGAATTGAAAAAAAGGTTGCCTCTTTATCGCAAACCTGGGTTTGCATCATTGATGAAAGCAAATTAATTGATCAATGGCGAGAACCATTCCCCTTGCCGCTGGAGATTATCCCTACTGAATATGATCAGGTCGCTGCGCAGGTCAAGGCGATGGACGGCCGATTGGTCCGCCGTTTCAGCATAAAAGCTGATTCGGGCAATCTGCTGGCAGATATTCATGGGATCGATCTGACCGGAGATCTTAAAAAACTCGAAATAGAAATAGAAAGAATACCAGGTGTAGCTGCCTGTGGTATTTTTGCCAAAAGAAAGGCCGATATAATACTGGTTGGCAGTTCTGACGGAACTGTTATACCTATTGAACCTGGAAGGTGAACAAATTATGATTAAGGCGGTAATATTTGATCTTGATGGCACCCTTGTAAAAACTGAAAGATTGAAAGCAATTTCCTATGGGTTGGCAGCAAACGAGCTTGATCTGGAAAGAGACCACCAGGATCAGGCGCTGCTCGCTTTTGCCGAAGTAGTAGGCCGGCCCAGACACGAGGTGGCTCAATATATACTGCAGATACTAAATATTGAAGAAGCAGCAGCCCGGCGTTGTAAAGAATTTATGGTTTGCGAAGCCTGGCAGGCACTGATCCAAATCAGGCTGCAGATATATGAGAGAATGATAAAAGATGCTGATTTGCTGCGCAAAAACATATGGCCATACAATCTAGAACTGTTAAAATGGGCACGCTCGGAAGGATATCTGACCGGGTTGGCCACAGCTTCCTCGTGCCTGGCTGCTCGTCATGTTTTAAAAGCACTTGATCTGGAGGCATCTTTTGATTATATTGCTACCAATGATGACGTTGAGCATAATAAACCGGATCCTGAAATTTACCAGTTAGTTGCATCCGGTTTGGGGGTTTTACCGGCAGAATGTATTGTGATTGAAGATTCACCTGCCGGTGTAACCGCAGCCAGAGAAGCGGGCATGGCTTATCTTGCAGTCAGCACAGAATTTACCCGGGACAGGTTGCATGCAGATAAATATATTGACGAAAAGTGGATTGTCGACGAGCCTTCCAGGCTTAAGCAACAATTCCTGCAGCTAATAGCTGAAATAGCGGCAACCTGACATCTGTGCTACAACCTTAACAGAATTAACCTGTTTTGCAAGACTATGCTTAGCTGGTTAGCTTTTCAAAAAGATCATCCAGCGAAAAAGTAATCTCATAATATGAATTTGCCAGCCAGTTGCAATCCTTGATTACTTTCTTTTGAATAGTACTTAAATCTTCTTTTTTAAGCACAGCATTAATATGTTCCTGCAGCTCTTCATAGGTGAAACTGCTCTCTAGCCGATCTGTAACAATTCTTAATAACTCCATCTGAACGTCCATCTCAGCTAGTTTTTGCACGAAGTCTTCTTTCTGGTAAATATGTTTTTTTACAATTTCAGGAATCTCCAAAAGATCTCCGGAAGGTTTGAATTGCAAATCATTATTTTTATCAATGACGACGATTCTGAAGACTACTGAAGAAGTGAATAGTCGGTTAAGGTGCGGTTCAGAGTCAGCCGCGCTTCATCATCCGTTAAAGTTAAGATTCTTTCGATTATCCCTTTTTCCGAATATCGTCGCCTGGATCAAAGTAGCGGGCAATAACCCGGTTCGATTTCGGAGTTAGCTTTATATTACTGCACCTTACCTGTAGAGACATGGTCAATCGCCTTTACTATGACCAGTTTTAACTTTCGAGAGTCATGAAAAGGTTGTTCAGTGATTCAGCCAGCGTAGGGTGTGCAAAAACCCCTTCACGAATGGCAGTGTAAAGCAACTTGCCGAGCATTGCCACCTGAAGCACCGCCATTACCTCTCCGCCTTCAATGCCAAGGACGGCCGCACCTAAAATTTGACCAATTTCGGCATCGACTACTGCTTTTATAAAACCTCTTGTTTCATCTGTTTCCAGGGCACGTGCCACCCAGTTCATTGGCATTGTTCCTACTTTAATCTTATAGCCAAGCGATCTTGCTGCCAAAGCGCTTAAACATCTGTCCGAACTCCAGGCCGACATAGCCACCACCAATGATAACCAGGTGTTTTGGCAGCTGATCAATTTCCATAATCGTGGTTGAGTTAAGTGCCGGCACCTGATCGAGACCTAATCCTGAGGGAACAGCCGGTCTGGTGCCAGTGTTAATAATAAACGTATCTGCTTGCAGGCGCTTTGAAGGACCTTCATTCATCGATACTTCAACTTTTTTTCGCCTGTAAAACGTCCAAAACCCTCAAAAAGGCTTAGTCCATCGGTTGAAAGAATTCTCTGCCGGCTTCCGCTTCTAAAACTTTCAACAATATCCCGTTTCCGATTGAGTACAGCTTCTAAATTAACTGAACTTTGCCATAAGGCATCGGCTGAAACTTACAGAAGCATGTTAAACCTAAAAATCATATGGTCAACCGCGGCTATCGCCGGATTGCTTATATCTGTGCTGCAGGAAGATCAGGGCAGGCTAATTGTTCTATCGCTACTGTTAGTGGTCTTTTTGTTCTTTAACGGCCTTTGGGTCTTTTGGAGAATACGAATCGCAAGGCCATAGGCTTACCTGCCCCCCGAAAACATCGCCTTCAATATCCAATGGTATCTCGGAGAATAGTTTAAGCAGGGCAAACAATGTATCGTTTTCTAAACAGTTGTAAGTCTTGGGCATGACATCTTTCAGATCCTCATTCTCCACTTCGATAGCTTTCATAGCATCATTAATCTGGTGGCCATGATTCGGCTGGAAAAAGAATTATGCACCGCAAAACCGTGTACATTGAAGGGAAAACAGAAAGTTCTCGCAGAAGGAAGGCAGAAAAAGAGCTGGCTATTTTTTTGGCTGAAGTCGAACGTGGCGAGTTCTATAATAAAATGAAGAACAAGTGGGTAAACTTCTAAAAGCTCTTGAGCATGAACCGATAAATTACCGTGTTATCGTATCCCTCGCTGTGGTCACGGGTGCGAGAAGGGGAGAGCTTGCCGCACTCGAATGGTCTGATGTTGATTTCGAAAATGGAACCATTGCGATTAACAAAACAGCTCAATACTTGAAGGGAATAGGCACTTTTTTAAGTAATACCAAAACCGAATATTCGGATAGGGTAGTTTCCCTTCCTGCATTTATGGTGGATCTGTTGAGGATTTATCGTAAAGAATGGCTCACAAATAAGCTTAAATTGGGTGACAGTAGGCAAGCTGATAACGGGCTTTCCAAGGATTACCTTGACACATGGAAAGACAGAGAGCTGCTTTTTACAACATGGGACGGCTGGCCGATGAATGTAAACACTATCTCAAAGTGGTTCCCAAAGTTTTTATCCCGTCACGGCCTGCCAAGAATCAAATTCCATGCCCTTTGACATACTGCTGCCACCTTATATATTGCCTGGGGGATTCCAACCCGATCTGTATCGAATATATTAGGTCATGCCCGCACGAGCACCACCCAGGATATTTACGCAAAAAGCCTTCAATCAGTGGAGAAAATAGCGGCCCAACGAATGAATACCGCCTTCGATAAATCAGCCCTCAAGTAGCTGCCATTTTTTCACATGTTCCCAAAGTGTTCCCATTTAGCTCCTTAGAAAGAGTGAG
>JAWSUE010000017.1 GCA_033549065.1 Bacillota bacterium | reverse complement strand
CCCTTCTTAAATAGGCATTTAGAATATGAAAATTATACAGTAATAAAAGTAAACATGTCAAGGAACCGCGATCACTCATTTAAAATCGAACCGATTCTACCGCGGTAAATGAACGGCGAAATCTTTTCTTTGCAGATGTAACTACGATCTGTTAATATGTTTACAATAGCAGTTGCTGAACAGCGCGAAATAACAGGTTATCCACAGTTCTTGTTGATATCCTCATTTAATGTTAATAACTTGCAAAATAAATTATTGATACCATTTACGGAGGTTTGTTTAATGAACAGCCAAATTAATGAAATATGGCAACTTACTTTGGCTGAACTAAGTAAAGATTTAAACAAACCCAGTTTTGAAACATGGTTTAATCTTACGAAGCCAGTTTCGCTTGATAATCAATGTTTTGTAATTGAAGTGCCAAATGATTTTACAAAAGAATGGTTTGAAACCAGGTATCGTGATCAAATTGTTCGTGCACTGAAAGAAATAACTACCGAAGATTATAAGGTTAACTTTGTGATCAACTCCGAATTTCAAGAAACAGTTTTACCAGCAGTGCAAAATGAAAATCTTTTTCCCAATTCAAATCCCCCACCAGCTCGTTACGCTGGGCAAAGCTCTCAGACCAATAATGTTTTTGTACCTTCTTTTAATCCCAGGTATACTTTTGACACTTTTGTTGTCGGATCATGTAACCGCCTCTCTCATGCTGCCTCACTTGCAGTTGCTGAAAGCCCTGCACGTGCCTATAATCCTTTGTTTATTTATGGTGGGGTAGGACTTGGAAAAACCCATCTATTGCATGCAATCGGCCAATTTACCCTTATGAATCATGGTTTCAACCGGGTATTTTACTTTTCATCGGAAAAATTCACTAATGAATTCATTAATGCTATACGAGATAATAAAACCCTTGAGTTTAGAAACAAATACAGAAATATGGATATATTACTTATTGATGATATACAGTTTCTTGCCGGAAAAGAACAGACTCAGGAAGAATTTTTCCATACATTTAATGCACTACACGATAATAATAAACAAATTGTGATATCAAGCGATCGCCCACCAAAGGAAATTCCCACCCTGGAAGACCGTTTACGTTCACGTTTCGAATGGGGATTAATTACAGATCTTCAACCCCCGGACCTGGAAACCAGAACAGCCATTTTAAAGAAAAAAGCTCTTTCTGACGGGATAGATATTCCCGATCAGGTTATTCAATATATTGCAGGTAAGGTTATTACAAATATCAGGGAGTTAGAAGGCGCTTTGATACGCATAGTAGCCTATGCTTCTTTATCAGATACCCCTGTTACATTGGAACTAACGGAAGCAGCATTACAAGATATTATTTTTACCCGACAAAAAAATATTACTATATCTTCAATCATTGAAATAACCTCTGCAACTTTTGATCTTAATGCGGGTGATTTATTGTCAAAAAAAAGAACACAAAATATTGCACTTGCAAGACAGGTAGCAATGTATCTCTGCCGCATGTTGACAGATTTATCTTTACCTAAAATCGGTGAGGAGTTTGGTGGAAGAGATCATACAACAGTACTTCATGCATTTAAGAAGATTGATACACTTATTTCAAAAGACAGTGATTTTAAACACCGTATCGAACTCATCAAGAACAATATTTTGGATAATTCCTGATTAACCTGTGGATTATCTGTGTCAAAGTGAAAATATAAATTTCTATCACCAGTGTACCCTTATTAGTCAACATTTTTTACAACATTTATTAACATTCAAATTAGCGAACAGTGAATAATAAATCCAATCAGGTAGGCATATTATTTCTATTAATATATTTATTAACAGTGTCCACAAGGTTTATTACTACTGCTAATTAATAATATAAAGTACCAATTAAATATTTACCTGTTTATAAGTTATTAATTGATCGGAGGTTATTCCTTTGCGCATAATTACAAGCTCCACACATTTGTATGAATGTCTTGAAACTGTTGAAAAAGCTCTGCCTCTCCGTTCCACTATTCCAGTAATAAGTAATATATTGCTCTATGTTAAAAGTGATCAGCTGATTTTTTCTTCAACGAATCTCGAAATGACTATTACATCATTTTTAAAGCAGCCATGCGATACTGAAGGATGTATTCTCTTACCACCTAAAATTGTTGAGATTATGCGTTATTTTCCAACAGATGAAGTTACTTTAGATATAAACTGGGAAAATTACAGACTGGATATAACCGGTGGTTCCGCAAGATTTCATCTCTATGGATCAGATCCTCAAGACTACCCACAATTGAATTTTGAAGCAAAGCAGCCGAGTGAAGGTTTTGAAATTGAACAAAATGCCTTTAAAAAAATCCTTAAATCTGTTGTTTTTGCAGCATCATCGGAAGAAACAAGGCCTGCCTTTAACGGTATTCTTTTTTCTTATGATGGAAATCAACTTACCTTGACAGCTTCAGATACATATAGGCTTGTTATCAAAGTATTAAAAGATGAAAAATGGAATTTTTCTCAGAAAAAATGTCTTATTCCTGCAAAAGTTTTACGTGAGCTTCTGAAAATTTTGGGAGATAATAAGAATACTGTTGAAATTGGCAGTATTAACAATACTTTGCAGTTTAATTTTAATGAAATCAATTTTACATCCAGATTATTGGATGAAAAATATCCCGAAGTAAGCGGTGTAATACCCCGGGAATACAGGACTAGAATCGTCATCGATCGACAATCCCTGGAAAATACCGTAAGCAGAGCTTCTCTTCTCACTGAAGGAAAAAACCAGGCGGTTAATATTATTATTGGAAAAGGAAAGCTTGAGGCCAGGGTTTCTTCTCAGGAAGGAAGTATGGAAGAAATTATCCCTATAGAGCAGGAAGGGGAAGATATTGAATTACATGTTAATACTCGTTTTGTACTGGATATTTTAAAAATAATTGAAGTACAGAAAATAATAATAGATTTTCATGGAGACGGCGGTCCCTTGATTTTCAGATTAATAGATGACAATAGTTATCTCTACCTTGTCCTGCCAATAAAAAAAGTTAACTGATTGTGGTGGTGTTTTAACTTTTGTTTTATCTTGATAACCTAACAATTAATAATTTTCGTAATTATTCAAACCAACAATTGGAATTTTATCCAAATCTGAATGTTATTATTGGAGATAATGCACAGGGCAAAACAAACCTGATCGAATCAATTTATTATATTTCTGTTACACGTTCATTCCGGACAAAACGTGATTATGAACTTATCAAGTGGAATGAACCTTTCTTTTTTTTAAAAGGCCGTTTTACCAGGGATAACTTATATTATGATATCCAGGTCAGCTATGAAAAAGCCAGTCAGCTAAAAATACTAATTAATAAAAATCAGATCAACCGGTATGATCATTTGCAGTATTTTCCAGTAGTTGCTTTTAGCCCGGATGACCTGCTGATAATAAGGGAAGGTCCTGCCATACGACGTAGATTTATTAATTTGTTCGCTTCTCGCCTGAGTTTAAGATATTTTCAAGATTTAAAAGATTATCAAAGAGTTTTAATGCAAAGAAATTTTATACTTAAAGAGAAAAGAAGAGATAGTAATATAAGAGGTTTACTGGAACCCTGGAATCAGGCATTGATTTCTCTTGGTTCAAGCATTGTCTTATTCAGATCAGAACTAACCAAACAGCTTGCAGCAGAGGTGCGGACTTTTTCTGACAATATGACTTCATCGCATGAAAGGTTACGCCTGGAATATAGGAGCACGATTTCAGGAGCGGAAAATCTAGCTGATATAGAAAATGATTTTAGATATAAGTTACCTGAGCTTTTTGATCAGGAAATAAGAAGAGGTGCAACCCTCATTGGTCCACACCTGGATGATCTGAAAATATATATTAATGATTTCGACACCCGTCACTATTCTTCTCAGGGGCAAAAAAGAACTGCAGCATTGGCATTAAGGATAGGTGAAGTGAACTTGTTTAGAAGGCAGTGTGGGTTTGCACCGATAATTTTGTTGGATGATGTTTTTTCTGAGTTTGATTCAGCTCGACAGGAATTTTTATTTTTATTTTTAAAAAAATACGATGGCCAATCTTTTATAACCACATCTGCCGATATTAACTTTCTAACCGAGAAGGTTTCTAAGGATCTAAAAAAAATATATATTCAACACGGGAGTGTTGTGGATGAAAAAAGTAGGGCCTTTGATTGAAAATCTCCTTAAAAGCCATGGCCTCTGGCAGGGTTACCAACAGCACATGCTGATTGAAAGCTGGAACGATCTTGTGGGAAACTCTCTTGCAGAGGTTACAAAAGCTGAAAAAATAACTAATGGTGTCTTTAGGGTTTTAGTAAAAGATTCGGTGTGGGCGTATCACCTATCGATGTTGAAACCTCAACTGATAAAGAAATTAAACGATTTTTCAGGAAGGAAAATAGTCAGGGATATAAATTTTAGCATAGCGGATTTTGATTGCAGGAAAAATAGGAAAGATGGGTAGAATATATAAATAATAAGACTGGTTTGGTCTGTCGTTCATGCTCAAGATTTAATATTTAATATAGCAAATATTTTACAATGGGGGAGAGAAATGTTTTTACATATCGGGGATTCTCACATAGTTTTTAATCGTGAATTAATCGGTATTTTTAATATAGATGCAGATGATGAATCAACGAATCAAAATTTTTTAAAATATTGGAATAATATTACTTTAAATATATCATCCAGAGCAGATCGTCCAAAATCATTTATTATTACAGACCAATTGATATATATCTCACCCATATCACCCCTGACCCTGGCAAAACGGCAAAAATCGAAGCGTTAATTATTCCTTATGCTAACCTTATTTAGAATAAATGGTATAATAAAGTAATAGTAGTTAAAATATTAATTAATGTTGTACGAGGTGAAGGATGTCCGCTAAAAATAGAAATAATAATGATTACAGTGCAAAGCATATTCAGGTATTGGAAGGTCTTGAAGCAGTAAGAAGGCGACCCAGTATGTATATTGGTTCAACTTCAAGTCGTGGTTTGCACCATCTAGTATTTGAAGTTGTAGACAACAGTATTGATGAAGTGTTAGCCGGTTATTGCAAGCAGATAAAGGTAACTGTCAACGAAGATAACAGTATTACTGTAATTGATGACGGGAGAGGCATTCCAGTTGAAAAACACCCTCAGGAAAAAAGGCCTGCAGTTGAAGTAGTATTAACCACACTTCACTCTGGTGGAAAGTTTGATAGTGGCAGCTACAAGGTAGCCGGGGGATTACATGGTGTAGGTGTGTCAGTAGTTAACGCCTTGTCTGAAAGATTGGAAGTAGAAGTTTATCGTGACGGGAAGATTTATACTCAATATTATGAAAGGGGTAAAAAAGCATCAGAGCTGAAGAAAAAGGAATCAACAACTCCCAATAAAACCGGAACAAAAATTACTTTCCTACCTGACAAGGAAATATTTGAGAAGATTGACTTTGAAAATGAAGTAATCATTCAGAGAATTCGTGAACTTGCTTTTCTAAATAAAGGGACAAAAATTACATTTAAAGATTTGAGAAGTGGCCTTGAGGAGAAGTTCAAATTTGACGGTGGTATTATTCAATATGTCAATTACTTAAACCAGGGCAAGGAAACGGTCCCAAAAAAACCAATCTATATTCAACAATCTGTAAACGGTTTTGAAGTTGAGCTGGCTTTGCAGTACCACACAGGTTACGCTGAGGTAATTTATTCTTATGCCAACAATATCCATACTCATGAGGGTGGAACACACGAGTATGGCTTTAAGGTATCACTAACCAGGCTTATCAATGACTTTTCCAGGAAACTGGGAATCCTCAAAGATAGCGAGAATAACCTTTCCGGTGAGGATATAAGGGAAGGGATGACCGCAGTGATAAGTGTTAAGCTTATGGACCCTCAATTTGAAGGCCAGACTAAAACTAAGCTTGGTAACAGCGATATTCGCAGTGTGGTTGATAATATATGTTATGAAGGACTGGAAGCTTTTTTAGAACAAAATCCTGCAATTGCCAGAAGGATCATTGAAAAGGCTATCAGGGCTTCCAGGGCTAGAGAAGCTGCCCGAAAAGCCAGAGAACTGACAAGACGTAAAAATGCTCTTGAAATCAGTAATCTGCCAGGGAAATTGGCCGATTGTACAACTAAAGATCCCGGAGAAAGCGAGCTTTTTTTGGTTGAAGGAGACTCGGCCGGCGGGTCAGCAAAACAGGGAAGAGACAGAAGATTTCAGGCAATCTTACCTCTTCGGGGTAAAATATTAAATGTAGAGAAAGCGCGTCTGGATAAAATTTTAGCAAATGAAGAAATCCGAACCTTAATTACAGCACTCGGAACAGGTATTGAAACTGAATTCGATATTACAAAAACCCGTTACCATAAAATTATAATCATGACCGATGCTGATGTTGACGGGTCTCATATACGAGTCCTGCTGCTTACCTTTTTCTATAGGTTCATGCATCAACTGATTGACAGCGGCTTTATCTATATTGCCCAACCGCCATTATATAAGGTTAAAAAAGGTAAAAATGAAAAATATCTTTTCCGCGACGAAGAACTTGAAGCGCTTATTAGTGAATGGAAGCGTGAGGGTGGCCTGCAAATCCAGCGCTATAAAGGTCTCGGAGAAATGAATCCCGATCAATTATGGGACACCACAATGAACCCTGAAACAAGAATAATAAAAAGGGTAGAACTTATTGATGCCATGCAGGCTGACAATATTTTTGGAGTTTTGATGGGCGACAAGGTAGAGCCGAGACGGAAATTTATTGAAGACAATGCACGCCTGGTCCAAAACCTTGATATTTAAAATATAAAAAGCTGTTTTCCGGAAAGAAATCCTTCTCAGGAAAACAGCTTTATCCTGTACCTGGTCAGGTAATGCTAAGGGTTAAATTAGTTCATTATTCGTGATAAGTCATAAATCAATCCTTCTGTTTCAGAGTCAGCAACATACCAGAATAATATTTCCTCTTCAACCTCAAGGTCAAGGTTGTTGAAAACCTCCCAGGCCTCATCAGTTAATCGGTACAGCCTCCCGGGCAACTCATCAGGAACACCGCTTATTTTTACTTCTATCATCTCCCCAGTTCCCTTTACTACTACCCCTATAAACCTACCTGAGTCAGTAATGGATTCACCGGAAAAAGTATCATTAACAATAATTATTTTATCGGCCCCACCTTGCTCCGGATATGATTCTGCAAGGAACCCGGCATGATAAACATCAACCAGCTGTCCTCTGGACAACCGTTCTCTTTCCACAATCTCTCCATCCATTTCTATTTCAGTGTCTCCAGTAAGGGTGAAGTTAACAGCACGCTTGCCAGCTTCAGCCCAGGCGTTCCAGGGGATATTGACATTATCAATGTCGCTAACGATCAAAATGGTATCATTATCGATTAGATAGATTAAGCCACGGATCGGTTCGACTGTGCCATCAGGACTTTCAAGTTCATTTGAACATCCTGACGATAGTAAAACCAAAGTTATTATAATGACCAATAAGAACTTAATATTTATTCTCATCATAATTACCCCCATTATTCTTCATCGTATTTAGTAGACAATTTTATAACGAATAAGTTCCTATTGATTATAAAATATTGTTATAATATTCCATTGATTATTTTAGCTGTATTTTCAGCAGTTGGTGTGAATCAGACAAAGTGAAAAGCGGATAGGCTTGATCGTATATTATTATAGTTTCTTCGGTTTGCGGGGACACCCATAAAAGTAGGTGCTCCCGGGGTGCTTCATTATGAAATACGGTAATGATCCCGTTTTCGATTTTTACTTCCTCTAAAAAATCCATAGGTAGACCGGGGCCATACGATGTAAATTCTGTCGTATAAGGTTTAATTAAACCTGATCTGGTTACCAGGAAAGTACCTGTAACCATAGACTTACTGACTGAATTTCGCAAACTGAGGGTGAATGATTCACCGGTGTTTACAGGGATCTGGTAATAAAAATTTTCAGTCCGGGGATTCTCTATTATCAGCATCCAGTCCGCTTTGAATACCTGCTGCTCAAGAAAAAGGGCAGTCAGGATAATCCCGGCTCCCAAAATAATTACAGCCAGCGTAGCGTATAAAATAAGGATTCGTTTATTCATATTAATCATCTCCATGCGCCATTTGCAGCTTTAACTCCCGGCAACAAGTGCTCTGTCCTCTCTTGCTTTGACTGCTTTTTGGTGGAAATAAATTATTAAAAATACTGCTAAACCAAGTATATCTGTATACCAGGTAGGCCAGATCATTGAAATTGCTACACCCAGAAGGACAACCTGTTCCCATATTTTCATTCTGGTAAATAACCAGCGTTGGATAACTGCCGAGAAACAGTAAATACCGAATAGTGATGTTCCTGCGACCAAAACTGCCTTATACCAGGTAGTGTCAATTAACAAGAATTCCGGGTTATAAATAAACATAAAAGGCAGTAAAAAAGCACCTAAATCAAATTTAAAGCCAAGTAAGCCGGTTCTTATTGGATCTGAACGGGCGATTGCTGCAGCTGCATACGCTGCAACACCAACAGGTGGGGTATCGTCAGCTAAAATTGCATAATAAAGTATGAAAAGATGTACGGCCATTACAGATACCTGGGGAGCTATAGTTAGAATGGCTGGTGCAACAAGTGTGGCCATTACCACATACTTCGCGGTAGTTGGTAATCCAAGACCAAGAATAATAGATATACCGGCTGATATCAATAGCAGGACTAAAAGGTTATCTCCCGCAAGTGCTGACAATAACATAATCATGCTTTGTCCTAAGCCGGTCATTGTTACTACTCCAACTATTATTCCTGCGCAGGCACAGGCGACGGCTATACCAGACATACTCTTTGCTGCGCTATCCAAGCCCTCCATAAAGTCAGACAACAAGCCCAGCATGTTTGATAAAAGACCTTCTTTAAGACTATATTGATCGTTTTTTATGCCAGTTATTATAGTAATTACTCTCATAACTGCCATTATAGCCAGGACAGATAAAATGGCGAAATAACCTGCTGTTATAGGGGTCATTCGGGCAATAATCAGGTAATAAACAAGTATTCCTATAGGGAACCAGTAAAATATACCTTTAAGAAAGGTTTTTAAAAAAGGTGGAATATCTTTTTTATCCATTCCGGTCATTCCGGTTTTTGCAGCCTGGAGGTGGACAATAACCAGTAAAGCAAAGTAGCTTATAACAGCTGGAAGCGCTGCAGCGATACAGATTTGCCAATAGGGAATGCCTGTAAATTCAGCCATAACAAATGCGGCTGCACCCATGATGGGAGGAAGGAACTGACCATCAGTTGATGCAGCTGTTTCTACTCCACCGGCAACTTCCGGTGTGAACCCGGTTTTCTTCATTACAGGAATAGTTATCGAACCAGTTACAACTGTATTTGCGACTGAGCTGCCGACAATACTGCCCATAAAACCGCTGGCCATTACTGCCGCTTTGGCCGGGCCGCCTTTAAAACGGCCAAGCGTAGCAAAAGCAAGTCGGACAATGTAGAGCCCTGCACCGGATGTTTGAAAAAAGGCTCCAAATAGTACAAAAGCAAATACAAAAGTTGATGTAACTCCAATCGGTATACCGAATATTCCAGTATTGGTTATGTATAGGTCGTTTATAACCCGTACAACCCTGTACCCCCCATGCCCAATAAGCCCGGGAAGATAAGCCCCGACAAATGGATAGCTTAAGAAAACCAGGGTAACAATTGGCAATACAAAACCAAAAGCCCGTTGTGCGGCCAGTATAATTAAAACGATGGCGATCCCACCCATTATGAGATCTGTTGTGTTAGGTGCACCAACCCGCATCGCTAAATCCCGGTAATAGTAGAAAACATAAAAGATAGATAAAAATCCGGCTACAGCTAATACTATGTCATAGATTGGTAGATGTTCAAATGATTCGTCCTTTTTCTTGTTGAAAGGGTAGTATAAAAAGCAAAGAGCCAGACCCACGGAAAGGTGGGCTGAGCGCTGCAGTGTTGCAGTTAGAAGCCCGGCTCCTGCAGTATAAAAATGAAAAAGGGACCAGAGTATACCGATGATAAAGATAAATAAGGCTAAGGTCCCGCCGGGGTTTCTGACTTTTCCTTCATCAACAATATTAGTTAAGTCGATTTCGTCTCTTTTTTCAATTGCTTCTTCCAGGCTCAACTATATCCCCCCTCATCATTAATCTAAAAGGGTACAGGGCGAAAAATCGCCCTGTACCGCTGAAAGAACATTATCTAATTTTGGCTACATTATTCCTGCTTCGGTAAAGTACCTTTCAGCACCTGGATGAATAGGTATGCCCATCCAATCCAATGCAGATTCGAGGGTAACGAATCTGCCAGCAGAATGGGCTCTGTGAACATCTTCAAGATTTTCGAAGATTGTTTTGGTGAACTCATAAACGAGTTCTTCAGGCAGATCTTCGCGGCATACAACCATCGAAAGGATCGATACAGTTTGGGCTTCTGCTACACCTGAATATACATCCCCTTCAATAGTTAATTTGGCGTAGAAGGGATAAGCAGCGATAAGGTTGTCAGCAAATTCTCCCTCAATATTTACCAGGTAAACATCACTCATCACTGCGAGATCCGCAATCACTGATGCACCAACAGCAACTGTATAAAAAGCAGCATCGAGGCGGCCATCTTTCAGATAGTCAGCCGCTTCCTGTGCTTCAAGACGCTCGGCCATTGCAAGGTCATCTTCAGTGAGGCCGGCAGCTTCAAGCACTTGTAAAGCATTAACTTCGGCTCCGCTGCCGAGTGGTCCCAGAGCTACTCGTTTACCGGCCAGGTCTGCAGGTGAATTAATACCCGAGCCTTCTGCGGCTACAAGTTGTACCGGTTCCGGGTAAAGGATGAACATTCCCCTTATATTTGTGATCGGTGTATCGAAGGCTCCCTCGCCATTATATGCGTAAAAGGCAACATCATTCTGAACGATAGCCATATCAAGATCACCACTGCCGATCATACGGGAGTTAACTGCTGATGCGCCTGATGATTCAACAGTTAGGGCTATTGTATCCAGATTGTTATGAATCACCCTCGACATTCCTCCGGCAAGGGGGTAATATGCTCCAGTAACCCAACCTGAGCCCATGTTAACGCGTGTTACCGTAGGTGCTGCTGGTGTGTCATCAGGAGCTTCAGTATCCGGTTCTGTTGGGGTGGTTGTAGGAGCTGGTGAGCATCCGACGAGAGAAAGCATACCGAAAACAATAAATAAAAGTAAAACTAATACCAGCAATTTCTTTTCTTTCATTTTGACCCTCCTTGTTATTAATAATATAAAAAGTCTTTACCAAATTTTCTCCAGGCATCGCCCTCCGTTTCAGGTTTAGTGTGAATTATTTAGTATAATATAAATTAATTCGATATTTCTTGCTTATCTCCTGCTTTGTCAAATTTAGCAAGTATTAAGAATGCTTCACAGCATTTTATTAATCCGATTATATCTATGCCAACTTTAAAAAACTCTATAAAAAAACTCTATCTAATTGAAAGTGAAAGCTATTTACCGTAGTGCAGATTCATGGTTTAATTAATCAAGCCGGTTATAATTTTAGTCGAACGGGGGACAATCATGATCAGATTGCTTTTTCCTTATATGATTCTTATCTTAATAGTTTTGATATATTTATATTTCCGCCAGAGCAAGCTGGGAAATGTTATATTGAAAATTAACAGGGTGTTAATCAGCAGGTACAGCACTGATTCTCTATTTCTTATAGCAATACTGACCGCAGTATCGTATTTTTTAGTTCGCTATGAATTGAGTAACCTGCCTCCGGTTGAAGATGGTGTAATTCAGAATCCTATTGCCTATGTTATATTTTATGCGGTTTTGATCATTGTTGTCATAGCTCGTGAAGTGGAAAGGCCGGCAATCAGAGAAAAAGGAATTTCGACATCGCGAGGATTCTGGAGATGGGATGAGATTGAGTCTTTCAGGTGGTCCAAGCATGTATTAATGATTACGGTAGCCCGGGGAAAAAGGAAAAGGATTGAGTCCTGGCAAGTTACTCCGAACGCAAAAAAAGAGGTTGAACAACATTTAAAAAAATTAATTCCTAAAAAAAGTAGTCGAGCTAAGAAGAAAATATGATTATAATGTCTGCCTTTTCTATGATCCCGAATTATGATAAAATTCATAGGAACGTATATATTATGTTTTAGGAATAAAAACGCTTAAGAAACCCGGATATTTTCGTGTATCCATCCCTGGCAGGTCTTCCTATATAAGTTCAACGATATAATCTTGTAATAAAGCGGCAAAGGAGAAAAAATGGCCGACATAAAAAATATTGTCCCGGTTAATATTTACGATGAAGTGAAAGTTTCATTCCTTGATTATGCAATGAGCGTTATTGTAAGCAGGGCTTTGCCTGATGTCCGTGACGGTTTAAAACCGGTTCACCGGCGGATTCTATATGCCATGTCAGAGATGGGCTCAACTCATGATAAGCCCCATCGAAAATCTGCTCGCATAGTCGGTGAAGTACTCGGTAAGTATCATCCCCATGGTGATGTTGCTTTATACGATACATTGGTAAGAATGGCTCAGGACTTTTCCACACGTTATCCGCTTGTTGACGGACATGGTAATTTTGGTTCGCTTGATGGAGATTCTGCCGCAGCCATGCGTTATACTGAAGCTAGGCTTTCCTCAATAGCAGGTGAACTACTTACCGATTTGGAAAAGGATACTGTTGCTTTCAGGCCAAACTTTGATGAAAGCCTGGAAGAACCGGTTGTACTGCCTTCCCGCTTTCCGAATCTCCTGGCCAACGGATCTTCAGGTATAGCAGTAGGTATGGCAACGAATATTCCACCTCACAACCTGAATGAAATAATTGACGCGATTAAACATCTGATTACTCACCCGGAAGCCTCGGTAAATGATTTGCTGCGAATAATTAAAGGACCTGACTTCCCTACCGGAGGCGTAATTGTTGGCCATGAGGGGATCTATTCCGCATACCAAACCGGTCGGGGGATTATTAAAATAAGAGGTCTGGCCCAGGTTGAGAAAAAAGATAAAGGGCGAGATCAGGTTGTGATAACCGAAGTGCCATATCAACAGAACAAAGCAAAATTGGTGGAAAAAATTGCCGAACTGGTTAAAGAGCGCAAAATGGAAGGGATAACCGATTTACGTGATGAATCTGATCGCTCAGGCGTACGCGTTGTCCTTGAAATCAAGCGGGATCATGAGCCACAGGTAATTATTAATCAGCTTTATAAATTTTCACCCCTGCAGCAGACATATGGAATTATCATGCTTGCACTGGTTGACGGGCAGCCTCGTGTTTTAAACCTAAAGCAAATGCTTGCCTATTACCTTGAACATCAGAAAGAAGTTATTAGACGCCGCTCCCTCTTTGATTTGAAAAAAGCGGAAGATCGACTTCATATAGTTGAAGGCCTTTTAACTGCGCTGGATCGCCTGGATGAAGTAATAGCTCTTATCCGTGCATCGAAAGATGTTCAAACCGCCCGTGAAGGCTTAATGAACCTACTGGCTCTTACAGAAAAACAGGCCCAGGCAATTTTGGATATGAGGTTACAGCGCCTTACCCAGCTTGAAATTTCCAAATTGACTGAAGAACAGCAGCAGTTGCTGGATAAAATTACATACCTGAAAAGAGTTCTGGAGGATGAGTCTTTGGTCTTATCAATAATCCGGGATGAATTAAATGCCATTCAGAATAAACATGGTGATGAAAGACGTACCCAGATTGTTGCCGATGAAGGTGAAGTTGTGCTTACCGACCTGATTTTTCAGGAAGATGTAGTTTTGACCCTGACAGATCGCGGTTATATCAAGAGACTGCCACTTACCACTTACCGCAGTCAGCATAGAGGAGGTCGTGGTGTAGTAGGCATTCAGACCCGTGAGAATGATCTCGTGGAACAGTGCCACATAGCATCAACACACGATAAATTACTTTGCTTCAGTAACAGGGGTAAGGTCTATCTTCTTCTTGTACACGAGGTGCCGGAATCAGGACGTCAGGCCCGGGGAACTGCACTTGTTAATCTTCTTCCGCTTGAAGAGAAAGAATTTATAACAGCTACCATGCCAATCAATGAATTTGTTGATGACCGTTATCTCCTGATGGTAACCTCCCGGGGGATGATCAAGAAAACATCTCTTTTGGAGTATCGTAATACACGGAAAACGGGGCTAACAGCTTTAAATCTTACTGCTGATGATGAATTAATGGCAGTCAAGATGACAGATGGCCAAAAAGAAGTAATTGTTGGAACAAGCGCAGGACTATTTGTTCGTTTCCCGGAAAAGCAGGTCAGACCAATGGGACGGGCAACCCGGGGTGTTAGAGCTGTAAAACTTGGCCCAGAAGATAGAGTAGTCGGAGCAGATATTGTTCATGGCCAAAAGCAGATACTTGTTGCCTCGGCTAAAGGTTATGGAAAACGGGTCTCAGTTTCTGAATTTGCCATACACAGCCGCGGCGGTAAAGGCATGATAGGGATAAAACTTACGAAGAAAAGCGGACCTTTGGCAGTATTCATTGTGCTTGATGGTGGCGAAGAAGAGTTTATTGTAATGACCGCCAGGGGAGTTGTTAACCGGCAGAGAGTGGAAGAGGTTTCTCTGATGGGGCGTTATGCAAGAGGAGTAACCCTTATTCGCCTTGATCAGGATGACAGAGTGGTTAATCTGACCAGGATTGACTTAGCCGAGTAGCTTATTAATTAGATCATTTAAATAAATGTCTGTTTGTTTCTTATAAAAACTAACCGGAAGAGGTGGGATAAGTATAAATGATTGAACAGAAAAAAATCGGAATAACAGATACTTCGCTGCGCGATGCCCACCAATCTCTTCTAGCAACCAGAATGCGCCTGGTTGAGATGCTGCCCGTTGTTGAGTTGATGGATCAAATTGGATATCATTCGTTGGAAGTTTGGGGTGGAGCTACCTTTGATGCTTGTATGCGTTTTTTGGATGAAGATCCCTGGGAAAGGCTGCGTGCTCTTCGAAAAGGGTTAAAGAATACGAAATTGCAAATGCTATTACGCGGCCAGAATATTGTCGGCTACAGGCATTATCCCGATGATGTTCTCGAAGAATTTATCAAGAAAGCAGTTTCAAACGGTATTGATATTATTCGAATATTTGATGCCCTGAATGACCTGCGAAATATGGAGCGGGCAATTCATTTTACCTCCCGGGAAGGAGCTCATGCCCAGGGAACATTATGTTATACAATCAGTCCACTCCATGATGTTGATTACTTTGTCAACATGGGCAAAGAGCTAAAAAGTATTGGAGTTCATTCAATTTGTATCAAAGACATGGCGGGTTTAATTGCGCCCTATGATGCATATACACTGGTAAGCCGACTAAAGAAGGAAGTTGGATTACCAGTTCAGCTTCACTGTCATTACACCAGCGGCATGGCTTCGATGGCTTACCTGAAAGCAGCCGAAGCCGGTGTGGATGTAATTGACACTGCTAATGCTGCGCTGGCCATGGGAGCCAGCCAACCTGCAACCGACAGTATGGTTGCCGCTTTTCGAAATACTCCCTATGATACCGGTTTGGATCTGGAATTGTTAACTAAAGTTAGTGAACATTTTAATGAGATCAGCTGTGGATATGATATAGCAAGGGAAGCTCTCGGAGTTGATACGAATGTTTTGAGCTATCAGATTCCCGGTGGGATGATCTCCAATCTGGCTTCGCAGCTGGCAGAGCAAAAAGCGACGCACCTTTTAAAAGATGTACTTGCTGAAGTTCCCCGGGTCAGGGCTGATCTGGGATACCCGCCTTTGGTTACTCCAAGCAGCCAAATTGTAGGTACCCAGGCCGTGGTTAATGTGTTAACAGGGGAACGTTACAAGATGGTATCCACTGAGATAAAGAATTATCTGCGGGGACTTTACGGTCGTCCCCCAGGAGATGTTAGTGAAGAACTGATCGAAAAGGTTTTAAAAAAAGAAAAGCCAATCAACGGACGACCGGCAGACCTGCTGGAACCTCAGCTTGAATCAGCCAGGAGTGAAATTGCTGAATATATAGAGCAGGATGAAGACGTGCTCTCTTATGTTATTTTCCCTAACGTGGCTATCGACTTTTTTAAAAGGAGAAAGGGGTTACTGCCAAAATTAGAGTTAAGCAGTAGCTGTAATGGCGGCCGGGTAGTAAATACAATTAAACCGGCGAACGATAAAGGAAAAAATGCTGCAGTAGAAAAATTTTCATTTATCGATGAAAGCCTGATCTGGTCTGATGATAATATCTTTGTATATCCGGTTGTTTGAGCTTTTTAAAGCAAACATTTCCTGTTGACACTGAAGAATTGGGAAGCTATAATTATAGGCAATCTTTAAAAAACAAGCCAGGAAGGACAGGAGTAGGCAGGACCCTTTTCACAGAGATCCGGGGCAGCTGAAAACCGGTAAAGGTGGATTGCTGAAAGTCGGTCTGGAGCTGTCCGGTTGAATGAACTAGTAAGCCGGACCGGGTTGATACCGTTATCAAAATCACCGAGCACTATCTTCCCTCCAGCAGGGAAATGGGAAAAGGGTGGTACCGCGGAGGAAATCCCTTCGCCCCTTTGGGCGAGGGGTATTTTTGTATTCTTTCATTTTTAACATGAAGGGGCGATAGATGTGGAAAGAGTTATATTCATGAATGACAAATTGGTTCCGGAAGAAAAAGCGGTTATCTCAGTTTTTGATCATGGTTTTCTTTATGGAGACGGTGTTTTTGAGGGCATCAGGGCTTATAATGGTCGTGTATTTAAACTTGTCGAGCATGTAAAGAGATTATATGAGTCGGCACACTCAATCATGCTTCCTATTCGCTATACCCAGGAAGAAATGATTAGAATAATTGTTGATACAATCAATGCTAATGATTTGAGGGACGCCTATATCAGGGTTGTCGTATCCCGCGGATCAGGAGATTTGGGGCTGGATCCCCGTAAATGTAAAGAATCCCAGGTAGTAGTTATTGCTGATAAAATAGTTTTATATCCCGAGGAACTTTATGAAAAAGGACTTTCTGTAATAACAGTCGCAACAAACCGCAACATTTCTGCCGCCCTGGATCCAAAAATTAAATCGTTAAATTATCTCAATAACATCCATGCAAAGATTGAGGCGAACCGGGCTGGAGTTCTTGAAGCATTAATGATGACCAACCAGGGTTATATTTGTGAAGGTACAGGTGATAATGTATTTATATACCGCAAAGGGCAACTGATTACACCTCCCCCTTACCTCGGCATTCTGGAAGGTGTGACCCGGGAGGCCATTATTAAGCTGGCTTCACAGGATGGGATAAAACTTAAGGAAGAACCTTTCACTCGCCATGATGTATATGTATCAGATGAATGTTTCTTAACCGGTACTGCTGCTGAAGTAATTCCGGTAATAGAAGTTGATATGCGGAAAGTTGGTACCGGCCTTCCCGGTCCGGTGACACGCAGGCTTATGGACTTGTTCAGGGCACTGACCCGGACAGAAGGTACTCCGCTGGATTAACAGCGTGATTATATTATTTATTTATGAATAATGGTATTTAGACTAGAATAAGCCATTGAACTCAGGAGGTTAGTCATGCGTAGTCACAGGGTAACAAAAGGTCTAGACCGGGCTCCACACCGCGCGTTGTTCAGAGCCGCCGGCTTTCACCCGGAAGAGCTGAACCGCCCGCTAATCGGAATTGTAAATTCAGCTAACGAAATTATCCCCGGACATATACATCTAGGAAATATTGCAGAGGCTGTTAAAACAGGTGTACGTTTAGGTGGGGGAACACCTGTGGAGTTTTCCACGATTGGTGTTTGCGATGGCATAGCCATGAATCATGCCGGAATGCACTACTCGCTGGCAAGTAGAGAAATAGTTGCTGATAGTATTGAGGTAATGGTTGAAGCACATTGTTTTGATGCTCTTGTTATGATAACCAATTGTGACAAAATAACTCCTGGAATGATGATTGCCGCTGCCAGATTAGATCTGCCAACAATTATGATTAGTGGTGGACCGATGCTGGCTGGAGATTACGATGGTAAAAAAGTTGATCTGAGCACTGTTTTCGAAGGGGTAGGTTCTGTCCGTGCCGGAAAATCAACGGAAGAAGAGCTGGAAGATATGGCTTCAAAAGCATGTCCCGGTTGTGGGTCATGTGCCGGTATGTTTACCGCAAACTCAATGAATTGTATGGCTGAAGCCATCGGTTTGGCGTTGCCGGGTAACGGAACGGTTCCGGCGGTGAAAAGTGATCGTATTCTATTGGCTAAGGAAGCAGGAATGCGGATCGTGAAGCTTCTTGAAGCAGGAATTACGGCCTGTAAAATACTGGTTCACGAAGCATTTAAAAATGCTCTCGCAGTTGATATGGCCCTGGGTTGTTCAACAAATACTGTTCTTCACCTGACTGCCCTGGCTCATGAAGCAGGACATGATTTTGACTTAAACATGATAAATGAAATCAGTATGAAAACTCCTCAGCTTTGCCTGCTGAGTCCAGCCGGGCCAAACCGGATTGAAGATCTGGATCGGGCAGGTGGTGTTAAGGCTGTGATGAAAGAGCTTTTAGATGCCGATAAAATAAATCCGGAACTGATTACTGTAACCGGGAAGACGGTTGGTGAAAACCTTCAGGGAGCCGAGGTGCATGATCGCTCGGTTATCAACTCGGTTGACAAACCTTATCGCGAAGAAGGAGGTTTGGCTATTTTATTCGGTAACCTTGCACCCGAAGGGGCTGTAGTTAAACAAGGTGCTGTTTCTGCAGCGATGCAGATTTTCGAAGGCAAAGCCCGTGTTTTTAATTCAGAGGAGATGGCCGTGGAAGCAATCAGCAAAGGCTTAATCAAGGAAGGTTCAGTAGTGGTTATACGATATGAAGGGCCGCGGGGAGGACCGGGCATGAGAGAAATGCTCGCTCCAACTTCAGTTCTGGCCGGAATGGGTTTAGATGATAAAGTTGCCCTGATAACAGACGGACGTTTTTCCGGAGCAACCCGTGGCGCTTCTATCGGACATGTATCTCCGGAAGCAGCTGCCGGTGGGCTTATTGCCCTTATTGAGGAAGGCGATATTATTGCGATAAATCTGCCTAAAAGATCCCTCGAGCTAAAGGTTTCCGATGAACTGCTAAAAAAACGCAGTGAATCCTGGCATGCTCCTCAACCGAAAATTAACAGAGGATACCTGAAGCGCTATGCTAACCAGGTATCGTCAGCCGGAAGAGGTGCGGTTTTAAGCAGCAATATGAACTGTAAGGCAGGTGACGCCCGATGAAAAAGAAGATGGTTAAAGGTTCGGCTATGATATTGTCTGCGCTCGAAAAAGAGGGAGTTGAAATTATTTTTGGTTTTCCTGGAGGAGCAGTACTCCCTTTATATGATCAACTATACAGCTCTTCAATTAGACACCTGTTGGTAAGGCATGAACAGGGAGCTGTTCATGCAGCTGATGGTTATGCCCGAGTGAGCGGCAAACCCGGAGTTGTTTTTGCAACCTCAGGACCGGGAGCAACAAACCTGGTTACCGGTATTGCCAATGCTTATATGGATTCTGTACCATTGGTGTTAATCACCGGACAGGTCGCCAGCGGTTATATCGGAACCGATGCTTTTCAGGAAGCGGATATAACCGGGATAACTTTACCGATTACCAAGCACAATTACCTGGTTGGAACTGCTGAAGAACTACCGCATATACTGGCCGAAGCGTTTTATATAGCCTCAACCGGGCGTAGAGGTCCAGTGCTTATTGATGTCCCCAAAGATGTATTTGACCAGGAAGCGCCGTTCAATTACGAAAAACAGGTTCATATTAAGGGTTATAACCCGACTTATGAAGGACACGCAGGACAGATCAGCAGAGCTGTTAAGGCCATACGTGATGCAAAACGCCCTGTTATCTTTGGTGGAGGTGGATTAATCAGAGCAGGTGCATCCGGGATCCTCCGTGAATTTGCAGAACAGGCGCAGATACCGGTGAGCCTTTCATTAATGGGATTGGGTGCATACCCCGGCGATGGAGATCTTTTCCTGGGCATGCCCGGTATGCACGGCAGTGTTACAGCCAATTATGCTCTAACTGAAACTGACCTGATTATTGCTACGGGGGTAAGGTTTGACGACCGGGTTACAGGGAAGCTAGATACATTTGCCTGTAATGCAAAAATCATCCATATTGATATTGACCCGGCGGAAATTGGTAAAAACGTTACAATCGATATTCCAATTGTTGGAGATGTAAAGCTGGTGCTCGAAGAACTGATCAAGAAATTAAAACCCGGGAATACTTCCAAATGGTTAAAGCAGCTGGAAACGTGGCAAAAGGAATATCCTCTGCCAGTCGGATTCAATGGCCGGGAAAGTAAACTAAAACCCCAGTTCGTAATCAGAGAGCTTAGTCGGCTTAGTGGCGATAATACAATAGTTGCAACTGATGTCGGACAGCATCAGATGTGGTCTGCCCAGCACTTTATAGTGCGCCAGCCGGCTTCTTTTATTACTTCCGGTGGCTTGGGGACAATGGGTTATGGCTTTCCGGCAGCTATCGGAGCCCGATTGGCTTCACCTGACAGTAAAGTAATCTGCATAACCGGTGATGGCAGTTTTCAGATGAATATCCAGGAGTTAGCCACAGCGGTTAATAACAAACTCGATATGACAATCGCCTTGATAAACAATAGTAACCTGGGCATGGTCCGGCAGTGGCAAAATATCTTCTATAATAAAAGGTATTCATATACGGCTCTTCATGGCAATCCTGATTTTGTAAAGGTTGCCGAAGCGTATGGTGCGAAAGCGCTGAGAGCAACAAATAACAATGAAGCTACTGCAGCAATTGAAAAGGCGTTAACGGAAAAAGGACCGGTTCTGATCGATTTTGTCGTCGACCCGGATGAAAATGTATACCCCATGGTTGCGCCGAATTGTCCGATAAACCAAATTATAACTGGGGGTGATTATTGATGAAACAGGTTCTTGCTGTAATCGTTGAAAATAAGCCCGGGGCACTGACAAGGGTTTCCGGACTATTTAGCCGCCGGGGTTTCAACATTGAAAATATTGCAGTTGGTGAAACGGTCACGCCGGGTATTTCTAGAATGACTATAACAGTCGAAGGCAGCGAAAAAGTGATTGAACAGGTTGTTAAACAGCTGCATAAACTGATTAATGTTATTAAGGTTAGCAATCTCTCGAACGAGCCTTCTGTTATGCGTGAACTGATGCTTTTAAAAGTAAAAGCAGAAACCGGATTTCGCAGTGATATTCAGCAGATTGTTGAAACTTTCAGGGGTAAAGTGGTCGATGTATCACCGGATTCGATGATTATAGAGGTAACCGGAAATGATGATAAGCTGGAAGCTATTAAATTACTTTTACAGCATTTTGGGATCAAAGAAATCGTGCGCACAGGAAAAGTGGCTATGTTAAGGGGTTCTATGGTTACCAGAGAGAGTTAAACGAAATTATATCAATACCTCATAGCAATAAAAATATCCGAAAAGAGGATGAAGATGGTTAAAAAGCATAATACCGGTTCTACGATGGTGGAAAAAATTCTTGCCAAAAATGCATCTTTAGATAAAGTAAAACCTGGCGATCTGGTTAACGCCAGAGTTGATCTGGCCCTTGGTAATGATATTACTGCACCGGTTGCTATTAAAGAATTTCAACGTTTTGGCCTGGATAGGGTTTTTGATCCGGATAAGATAGTGCTTGTTCCTGATCATTTTACGCCCAATAAAGATATAGCTTCTGCGGAGCAGGCGAAAGTTTTACGTCTCTTTGCCGAAAAATTTGGTATCAGGAACTACTTTGAAGTTGGTCGGATGGGTATTGAGCATGCATTATTACCGGAGCAAGGATTGGTCTGGCCAGGCATGGTAATTATTGGAGCAGATTCTCATACATGTACTTATGGTGCCTTGGGAGCTTTTGCAACTGGAGTTGGAAGTACAGATCTGGCTGCAGCTATGGCACTTGGGGAAACCTGGTTCAGAGTGCCCTCTACACTCCGGTTTGAGTATATCGGAGATATTCCCGACTGGATTGGCGGGAAAGATTTAATTTTATATACTATCGGGCAAATCGGTGTTGATGGTGCACGTTACAAGGCAATGGAATTTGCCGGTTCTGCTATCGAAAAACTTTCGATGGACGGACGCCTGACCATGGCAAATATGGCAATTGAAGCAGGTGGGAAATGCGGATATATCCAACCGGATGATATAACTTTTAAATATCTGGAAGGAAGAGTTGCGCAATCATATTCGCCAGTTTATAGCGACGATAATGCGGAGTATGAAAAGATTTATCAGTACGATATCAGCAGGCTTGAACCGCAGATAGCTTTCCCCCCTTCACCCGATAATGTTCGGCCTGTTTCTGAAGCCAGGGAGATTAAAATTCAACAGGTTGTGATTGGATCCTGCACAAACGGACGGATCGAAGATCTTAGAATAGCTGCTTCCCTGCTTAAAGGAAAACGAGTCCATCCAAAGGTCAGACTCCTGGTAATTCCGGCAACACAAATGATATACCGTAAGGCTATCGAGGAAGGATTGATGACTATCTTCATCGACGCCGAAGCAGCAGTTAGTACTCCTACCTGTGGACCCTGCCTGGGGGGTCATATGGGTATTCTGGCCAGTGGCGAAAGAGCGCTGGCTACTACGAATCGTAATTTTATCGGCAGAATGGGTCATCCAGCCAGTGAGGTATATCTATGCAATCCAGCTGTAGCTGCGGCTTCTGCTGTAGCCGGTAAAATTGTCCACCCCGGGGAGGTTTTCTGATGAAAATAGAAGGCAAAATATGGTTGTTTGGTGACAACGTAGATACTGATGCTATTATCGCTGCACGCTACTTGAATACCGTAGATCCTGCAGAACTGGCTGCGCATCTGATGGAGGATATTAAGCCTGATTTCCCGGATCTGGTTAAACCCGGTGATATCTTGGTGGCCGGCAGTAATTTCGGATGTGGCAGCTCACGGGAACATGCTCCACTGGCTATTAAAGGTGCCGGTATATCCTGTGTTATTGCTTCCAGCTTTGCCCGGATCTTTTTCCGCAATGCAATTAATATCGGATTGCCTATTCTGGAGTGTACTGATGATTTATCAAATCTTGTGTCCGGAATAGACAGACTAAGTATTAACCTGGATCAGGGGACAATTGAAAATTTGCAAAATGGTGAAATCTATCACGCTACCCCCTTTCCGCCTTTTATGCAGGAGCTTATCAACAGCGGCGGCTTAATTGAATATGTGAAGGCACGCTTGGGAAAATAATATTTTTTACAGACAAAAGAGCATTTACTATTTGCATTTTTTTAGCGATAATGGTAGGGTGTAACCGGAAGTAAATCTTTATTTGATAGCGGTTTGAACATCTACTCTTCCCCTTTTATTGGTTATAATTTATTGAACCGGCAGAGTAAACTGCCGGACGATTTTGAGGAGGCCTATAGATGAAGAAGTACACTAGCGAAAATATTCGCAACGTAGCATTTATTTCCCATGGCGGTGCCGGTAAGACTTCTCTTACTGAAGCGCTGCTTTTTTCATCGGGAGCAGTAAACCGGCTAGGCAAGATTGAAGCTGGTAATACGACTACTGATTACGATCCTGATGAAATAAAAAAACAGGTAACAATTAATGTCGGTCTTGCTCCACTGGAGTGGGACGGAGTGAAAATCAACTTGCTCGACACTCCGGGATATTTTGACTTTATCGGAGATGTACTAGGGGCATTAAGGGTTGCAGATAGCGTAGTTACAGTTGTTTGCGCTGTTTCAGGAGTTGAGGTCGGTACAGAAAAGGTTTGGAGTTACGCCAACAATTTTAACCTGCCACGGTTTGTTGTCATCAATAAACTTGACCGTGAAAATGCTAATTACGAAGGAACCCTGGATCAACTTCGCTCTCATTTTGGGTTAAATGTGGCTCCCCTGCAGATGCCTATCGGGAAAGAAGCTGAATTCAAAGGAGTAGTTGATCTGGTCAAACAGAAAGCACTTCTCTTTTCAGCTGATGGCATGAAAACAACCGAGGGAGATATTCCCGAAGATCTTCTTGCTGCAGCACAGGATCTTCGCGAAAAATTGTTAGAAGCTGTAGCCGAGGCAGACGACTCTTTACTTGAAAAATACCTGGAAGGCGAAGAACTTACCACGGATGAAGTATACAGAGGGCTTCGCCAAGGAGTTTTGAAAGGGAAAATAATTCCTGTCTTGTGCAGTGCAGCAACTAAGAATTTTGGCACGCAACCGTTGCTCGATCTGATCAAGCGCTATTTACCCTCTCCATTGGACATGGAGGAAGTAAAAGGATATCTACCTGGAAGTGAAGATGAAATCACTCGTAAACTGAGTCCTTCCGAGCCACTTTCAGCCTTTGTTTTTAAAACGCTTGCTGACCCTTATGTGGGCAGGATCAACTATTTCCGGGTATATTCGGGAAGTATTAAGCCCGACAGCCAGGTATACAACTCAACAAAAGATATTATCGAACGTTTTGGCCAGGTATTCTCTATGCGTGGTAAAAACCAGGTTTCAATGGATGAAGTTGTGACAGGAGATATAGCCTGTGTCGCCAAACTTCAAAATACCGCTACAGGTGATACCCTATGTGATAAAAGCAAACCCATAGTTTTCCCCGTACTGCAATTTCCTGAACCGGTAATTTCCTTTGCCGTTGAACCTAAAACAAAGGGAGATGAAGAAAAGGTCAGCAGCGGATTGGCCCGCTTCCTTGAAGAAGATCCAACTTTCAAGCTTGAGAGAAAAGCCGAAACCAAGCAGACTGTGATATCCGGTCTGGGCGAGCTGCACCTAGAGATTATTGTTAATCGATTATCACAGAAATTTGGTGTTGACGTTGATTTATCAACACCGAAGGTTCCATATAAAGAAACAATTCGTGGTCAGTCGAAGGTTGAAGGAAAACACAAGAAGCAGTCCGGTGGTCGTGGCCAATTCGGTCATGTATACCTTGAACTGGAACCGGCTGAAACCGGCCAGGGTCTGGTATTTGAAGATAAAATTTTTGGTGGGTCAGTTCCCAGACAGTATATCCCGGCAGTTGAAAAAGGTGTTCGCGAAGCAATGGAAGAAGGGGTTGTCGCTGGATACCCGGTAGTGGATATTATAGTCAGGCTTGTTGATGGCTCATATCATACAGTTGACTCGTCCGAAATGGCCTTTAAAATTGCCGCCGCACAGGCTTTTCGCAAGGGGATGGAGCAGGCCGGAGCAGTACTGCTGGAACCGGTCATGAACGTTGAGGTTATAGTGCCTGAATCGTTTATGGGTGATATAATGGGAGACTTGAATAGTAAGAGAGGACGTATTCAGGGGATGGAGCCTGAGGGAGGATTACAAAAAATTCGAGCCCAGGTACCTATGTCTGAGATGTTCAAGTATTCGATTGACCTGCGTTCAATGACTCAAGGCAGGGGTTTCTTCACAATGGTTTTCTCGCACTACGAAGAAGTACCACACCAGGTTGCTGAGCAGGTAATAGCCTCTGCAAAATCAGGAAAAGAAGAGGAAGCTTGAGTTTAATATAATAAAAAATGGAAGAGGGGCGAAATCAATTCGCCCCTCTTTCTTGTCTTGTAATCAGACGCTTGATTTTGTTCAAACCTTTTCTGGTTATTAACCAGGCAAAAGAAAAAAGCGGCTTCCAGTCATCTGTTGCCAAAATAGCGTGAGCTTTATAATGGCTTGCCCAGGGTTTGATGATCTGCCATAAGGTTAATTGCTTTGTTTTCAGATATGCTATATTGCTGATCAGATCTTCATAGGCGTGCCAGAAAGCCCACGGTTTATTTTCGGCCAGGTGAAAGTCGGGTAAAGGATCATCAATTAAATCTCTGTACATTGCATATGTAAACTCCACACCGCATTTATCAAAAAGGATATTTAAAGTACTCAAACGGGCGTTAATTTCGATCAGCTTGAATTCTCCTGTACGGAAATCTTTTTTAAATTCAATTTCACCGTAACCCCTGTAGTTAATTCGTTTCATATACATTTGACCTAATTCGATCAATTCTTGGTCATATAGCTGGTGGGTAAGAGTTGATGACCCAAAATTAATCGGAAACTGACGTAATTTTTGTCCACTAAATGTATGGGTAGCGTTACCATATTTGTTTATGTATGTATCATATACGTACATCTGGTCGTCAAATCCGGGGATGATTTCCTGTACCATCACTTCAAGGCTGCTTTTCCTGGCAGTTTCCAGCGCGGATAATAAATCTTCTTTGTTATTCGCAAAAAGACATTTTTGCCGAAATACTTTAACAAATTTATGCGAAAGAGCCGGTTTGATTATACAGGGATAAGGCATTTCCAGTGCTATTTGATTCAGATTACTATACTGGTTGACTATATAGGTTTTTGGTATGCTAAGATCATGTTTGATAGCCAGTTCATATAAACCATTTTTATCAATGATTTTTTCCAGTAAACCAGGTTCCATGATCGGAAACCTGTAATGCTTGGCAAGTTTGTCAGAATGCCTTGATACCATCAGAGCATAATTATCAGCTGTTGACATCAGGACAGGGCGCAATGTAAATTGATTAGAATAATTTATAAGAAAATCTACCAACTCTTTTTCATTGCTGTTTATGTCGGGACAAAGTACTTTTCTGGTTACATATTTTGAGGAGAGAGCATAAGCTGTGGAAAAATCATAATCAAATGCATGAACCGGAACTCCTCTTCTGCCCAGAGTTCTTATTGCTCCCAGGGAGGTATAGAAATTTGCTCCCAGCATAATTACCGGTATTTGCATTAGCAACAATCCTTCTTTTTCTTTTCTATTAATATGGTATTAAGGTATTATGATTATATCGTAACTTTATATAACCTCCTGCACTTTTGCAATAGATAAACTACATATAAACTGTATAACGCTGTATGATATAATCATAATGCCCGCAACCAACAGCGGGCTTAACAGTATTTAGGGAGTTGATAATAAATGATCCAGAAAACCGTAGCTGTTATCTTTGGCGGTAGGTCAGGTGAGCATGTTGTTTCTTTAAGATCCGCAGCTTCAATCATGGATGCCATTGATTCAGAAAAATATAAAATTATCCCTGTTGGAATCAGCCGGGAAGGTCTTTGGTATTCCGGGAGTGATATCTGGCAGGCATTCTGGGAATATCGCCTTCCTGTGAATGCTGCAAAAACAGTATTGTTAACCGACCCGTCCCAACCCGGCCTATTAATACAATCTGAAAAATCACCGGTTGAATGGAACTACCAACCGCTGGATATAGTCTTTCCTATATTACATGGTACTTATGGAGAAGATGGCACTATCCAGGGGTTATTTGAAATGGCTGGCATTCCATATGTTGGTTCCGGAGTGCTTGCTTCCAGTGTTTCCATGGATAAAGTGGTTATGAAAATATTATTTGAAAGAGCCGGTTTACCGGTTGCTTCTTATGTTTACTTCCACCGGCATGAGTGGGTTCAGGATCGCTCTAGCTGGCAGGATACAATAATAAAACAACTGGAGTTGCCTTGTTTCGTTAAGCCGGCAAATCTTGGCTCCAGCGTTGGTATAACAAAGGTCAGTTCTTTGGACGAGTTGGGAGCGGCTGTAGAAGAAGCATTTTTATACGATGAAAAAGTGATTGTAGATAAGTTTATTGATGGAAGGGAAATTGAATGCAGTGTTTTGGGAGATCTGGACGTCCAAGCTTCCAGACCCGGTGAAATTATTCCTTGTAATGAATTTTATGACTATCGGGCTAAATATATCGATGATCGATCTGAGCTGATCGTTCCTGTTGAACTCTCTTTGGATATTGAAGAAAAAGTAAGGAATTATTCCATTAAAGCATTTCAAGTTGTTGAAGGAAGCGGTCTGGCCAGGGTTGATTTCTTTATTGAAAGGGTTTCTGGACGGGTAATAGTCAATGAAATTAATACCATGCCTGGATTTACCAGTATAAGCATGTATCCAAAACTATGGGAAGCAAGTGGTATCAGTTATCCGGAACTGGTAAACCGCCTTCTTGATATTGCAGAGAGTCGTTTTATAAGGAGAAAATCCCTGATGGTAGCTCCTCCGGAATAAATGCTCCAGTGAAGGAATAACTGTTCTGACTGTTGAATTAATTGCGATACTAAAAATTATCTTTCGGTACATTTTGGGGTGAGGACAATCACAGAGCGACAGCAGTCTTTGATTGAACTGATTAATTCACATAAAAATCAAAGCACACCTGCAGAAGATCCTGTACAAAAACTAGAGCGGTTAAAACAAACCTGCCTAACCTGTAACAATTGTATTCTGAGAAGTACATGCACACAGGTTGTGTTTGGAGATGGTAATCCGCAAACCAAACTGATGCTTATCGGAGAAGGTCCTGGAGCGGATGAAGATCGTATTGGGATACCTTTTGTCGGAAGGGCCGGACAGCTGCTGGACAGGATCCTGGCTGCAGCAGATATAAAGAGAGAAGAAGTATATATCGCCAACATTGTAAAGTGCAGACCCCCTTCCAATAGATTGCCTCTTCAATCTGAAGTAGAAGCATGCCTTCCTTACCTGAAGGAGCAGATCGAATTAATAAATCCGGAAATTATTGTTTGCCTCGGTGCCCTGGCGACTAAAACTTTAATCGGTCAGAATTTGTCAATAACCCGCTGTAGGGGAACCTGGCATGAATGGGATTCAAGACGCATTATAGCAACTTTTCACCCGGCAGCGCTGCTAAGAGATCCCGGCAAGAAAAAATATGTTTGGGAAGACATAAAAGAAGTAATAAAGTATTATAAGAAGTAAGCATAGTTGGAAATGAAACTAAATAAGAACGACTGGTTAATTAATGAAAACGGGTATTGTAAATTTTCAAAACAGATCAGGGAGGTTTCGGCTGATGAATAAAGATCTGGTATTAGTTGTTGATGATGAGAAAACGCTCGTTAAAGCGCTCACTTTTAACTTGGAAAAAGAAGGCTTTCGGGTTGAACAAGCGTATGATGGAGAGGAAGCATTACAGAAAGTAGTTGAAGTAAAACCTGATATTGTGGTTCTTGATCTCATGCTCCCCGGACTGGATGGATTTGAAGTCTGCCGCCGTATTCGAAAAAAGCATGATGTTCCAATAATTATGCTTACTGCCCGTAGCGAGGACATCGATAAGGTCTTAGGTTTGGAACTGGGAGCGGACGATTATCTCACTAAACCTTTTAATGCAAGAGAATTGGTTGCCAGAATTAAGGCAATACTCAGGAGGACTACCGCCCGGGAGGAAGAACCAAAAAAAGTGATTCAAATCGGTGACTTACAGGTAGACTTGCTCCAGCACAGGATCCGCCTCGGTGAGAAGGATGTTAACCTGACATCGAAGGAATTTGCTCTTTTAAGTTTTTTAGCCACAAACGCCGGGAATGTTTATTCCCGTGAACAGCTCTTGGAACAGGTATGGGGTTATGATTACTATGGAGATGTTCGAACTGTCGATGTACATATCAGGCATATCAGGGAAAAAATCGAAGCTGATCCAAGCAATCCGGATTATATCATTACCGTATGGGGGACTGGTTATAAAATCAGGGAGGATGCTTGATGCTTAAGTTTTACAGCATCCGTTTCCGCCTGACAGCCTCTTTCCTGGCAATTATCCTGGCGGTAATGGTAATCATCAGTATATTTCTCTTTAACACTCTGGAGCATTACTACCTGAGCAATATGCAGGAAAGCCTTGAAATTTCTGGTTTTCTGGCTTCTGACTTTTTAGTGGGCCACCTGCGAGGTCAGATCGACTCGGTACGTTTAAGCACCCTGGCTGAAAATATGAGCCGTCAGGCCCAGGCCAGGGTTATATTTACCGATCAGCAGGGGCTTGTTGTGGGTGATTCAATTAGGATTGGAGGAATGCTGAATCAGCTTTTAACGCATGAAGATGTTGCTGTTGCCCTGCAGGGTGTTGTAAGCAGCAGTGTGAGCTTTAGTGAAAGGCTGCAGCAGCCGGTAATGCAGGTTGCCATACCTGTTAAGGATGAAAATGAGATTGTCCTTGGAGTTATAATTCTATCTGCCTCAATGGAAAATCTATACCAAACCCTTGATGATATAAGAACTTTTCTATTTTTAGCAACTGTAATTGCTATGGCTGTAGTCGGGGGTGGCTCAGTAATTTTAGCCCGTCGATTTACCGGTCCACTTGAAGAGTTAACTACAGCTGCCCGGAAAATGGCAGAGGGAAAACTTGATCAGCATATTGAATTTAAATCGAAAGATGAGATCGGACGGCTTGCTGAACAGTTTAACCTGATGGCAAAGAAATTAAATTACTACACAAGCAATCTTAAGAAGTTTGCAGCCGATGTCGCCCACGAGGTCCGGACCCCGCTTACGACAATGAGTTTATTGACCAAAGCCTTATTGGAACATGACATGAATAAAAAACAGCAAAAAGAGTTTGTATCAGATCTGGATGGTGAACTGGAAAGACTGACCGCACTTGTAAATGATCTGCTTGAACTTTCAAAACTCGAAAAAAATAACCTTGAGCAGGAAAATATTACTTTAAACCTATTGCTTAGCGACATGCTTAATGAAAATGAATATCGTTTTTCGCATGCGGGGCTTGAATTGATCTATGAAAAACCCGGTCAGGATTATATCGTACGCGCGGCACCCATGCAGTTGAGACAGGTAATCAGCAATCTTTTGGATAATGCCTTAAATTATACTCCGCCCGGAGGAGCGATCACTATATCATTGTACAGGGAAGGCGAAGAAGTTATTACCGGAATTAGCGATACAGGTTGCGGCATACCTGAGGAAGATTTAAGTTTCATTTTTGATAGATTTTTTAGGGTAGATCGAGCCCGTTCAAGAGAGGCGGGTGGAACCGGTCTCGGCCTGGCTATTGTCAATGAAATAGTGACAAAACATGGTGGTCGCGTTTGGGTGGAAAGTAATCTTGGTGAAGGAAGCAATTTCTATTTTGCCCTGCCGTTGGTCACTGAGTAGGGAATTATTATTAAAACTTAATGATAGATTATTATCTTTATTAGAAATCACTAATAAACTTATGATAGAATAACATGCACTTTGGTTTTTAGTCCGGAGGGGTTAACTTATGAAAAGGATTCAGCCATTTTATTATATAATCTCACTGGCTATGTTATTTATACTGGCCGGTTTTGTATTGTACATAATTCAGTTCCTTCCCCGCGCAGAATCATCTTCATTGGCAATTGATCCGCAGTCAGCCGACCAGGGTGAAGCCCTTTACGATTTGTGGTTTACCAGCACGAGTATCCTTGATCTAACAGTTGACTATGGATTGAATGGTATTCTTTTTAGCACAGGCAATAACTCTGTAAGCCTGCTCGACCGCGAACGCAGGCTTTTGTGGGACAGATCTTTTGCAACTGCACCTGGTCAGGCAAAAATTTCACAGTGCGGCAATTATGCAGTAATTGGGACATCCGGGGGAAGACTTCTTTATACAACTTCAGATCAGCAAATTTGGTGGGAAAATGAAGGGGATCCAATAGATCTTGTTGCAATCTCTCCAACTGCTTCCTGGATAGTTGTTTCCCGATCAAACCCGGACGAAGACTTTAACAACCTGGACTTTTTTAACCAAAAAGGTGAATCCCTCTGGACAATTGAAACAGAGCCGGTTATTAATCTCTTCCTGACCAGTGAGTACCTCGAACAGGCGAATATCTACTACACTTATATTGAGGAAGAAATACCGAAAGTCAGGGCCTTAAACCTTAACGGCGAAGAAGTGTGGAGTTTTGAAAATCAGACATTGGCCGCAGTTTCAAGACATGGAAGCCGCCTGGCTGCCGTCAAGGGCAATCAGTTAATTGTATATGATTCACTGGGTTATCTCTTGTGGGATACCATACTTCCTTTTGAACCCCAAAAAGTTATCTTTAATCCACAGAATTATAACCGTTTATTGGTCTACGGTAGCAGGGAAGGCGCAGGTGAAAACCTTTATTATTTTGATCTTGCCCAGGATCTTCTCTGGATGAAACGCATACCTGATGGTTCACTCTTCTCTTTTACTTCAGACGGGCAGCATATTGTAACCAGCTCCTGGCGCCATTTCAGGGAAGACTATACACAGATGCTATTACTGAACAGGGATGGTGAAGAGATAAACAGCTGGGAAGTTGCAATGCGTGTTGAGAAATTAATCTTGTCCGGCCATCCTTATCTGGCAGTAGTATGCGGTGAAGATGGCTATATAGATTTAATTAATCTTCGCCCTCTACTTTCAGAAAGCGGTAATGGTAATAATGAAACAGCTTCCGGTCCAATTTATAACCCGGTTACAACTGGCCTTTCGGCGAATCAAACTAAAATACAGCTATACTTTATTGATGAAAATGCCAACCTGATTCCCGTTACAAGAACTATCAGCCAGACAGAGAACCCGATCCGTTCTGCAATGGAAGAACTTATACGCGGCCCGGCAAGGGGTAGCGCTCTATACAGGACAATCCCGGATAAAAACGTTTATGCAGAAGTTGAATTTTCTGCAGAGAACGGTCAGCTTTCTTTGGATATGCCTCCGGAACTGTTTGAGCTGAACGGTACAATCCAAAGTGCATCAGCTTTACAATCGTTAATTTTGACAGTCAGTGCTTTCAACGAAGTAAAAGAAATCTATTTGACTGTACGAAGGCAGCCTATTGTATCCTTCGGCGATATGATAATCGCAGAACAGCCAATTCAACCAATCAGGTGGGAGAATCCGATTTATACTCCGATAATGAGCGGTTACAGGTATTATCTGACTATCCGGGAAGGAGCTACTGAAAATACGGATAACATAGATCTC
Organism: Bacillota bacterium; assembly: GCA_033549065.1. Taxonomy (NCBI): domain Bacteria; kingdom Bacillati; phylum Bacillota; species Bacillota bacterium. The sequence continues at coordinate 5,405 of JAWSUE010000017.1, read as the reverse complement.
GACAATCTAATTTCACAGTCTTTACGAGCTTCAAGATCACTTACTTTTGTACCATCGGATTTAAACCTGCTTGGTATTATGCAAACTCCGGAACAGGTGCAGGTTAACCTGAACAGCAGCTTTAAAGAAATATTCCCTGAAAATGGCAGCGAACAGGATTACCTCCGGGCTACTCTTATTCTGGATGCAATTTTCCTTACCGTTTTTGAAAACAGCAGATCACAGAGGGTTGAAATATTAATTGAAGGTGATAGTTGGGCTCCACCTGCAGGGTATCCTCCGCTTAGCAGATTTTACCGACAACCATATTTTATCAATCCGGAATAAACATGGTATTAAAAATATAGTCATATTTGTCATTCACCTCGCTTTGAGCTAAAATAAGTGAAAAAGCTCCGAGGAGAATCTATATGCAGAAGCTAAATGAAGAGGTAAGTCGGATTCTGGCTCCACTGGTGTCCATGGAACCGGCTGATATTATTAAACTACTGGAAACCCCCCCCGACCCGACTTATGGCGACCTTGCTTTTCCCTGTTACACCCTGGCTAAAACCCGGGAAAAAGCTCCTCACCTTATTGCTGTCGAGTTGAGTGATAAATTGGCCGATCAGGCTGGTTTCTTTTGGTCAAAAACAGCCCCTAAAGGTCCTTATCTTAATTTTTTTATTGCACCAAAAGAATATGGCCGTGAAGTATTGGCACAGATTTGGGAAGATGGAAATAAATACGGGCATACTAATCTTGGCGAAGGTCGAAATGTTCCGATTGACTATTCATCTCCCAATATTGCCAAACCATTCGGAGTAGGTCATATCCGTTCAACAGTTATCGGCCACTCGCTTTATTTAATCTATAAAGCATTGGGTTATAACAGTATAGGAGTCAATCATCTTGGTGACTGGGGAACCCAGTTTGGTAAATTAATAGTAGCTTTCAAACGTTGGGGCAATGAGAATGATCTGGAATCCGATCCTGTAGATTACCTGTATCGTTTATATGTTCAATTTCACAGAGAAGCTGAAAACGATCTTACCCTGGACGACGAAGCACGCTTATGGTTCAAGAAGCTTGAAGAAGGAGACACTGAAGCGATAGCCTTTTGGGAGCGGTTCCGCCGGCTAAGCCTTGATAATTATTCTGTTATATACGATCTTTTAGGTATAAAGTTTGAACATTTTCATGGAGAAAGCCATTATAATGAAATGCTCGATGATGTAATAAAGCTTATCCAGGAGAAGAAAATTGCCAGGGAAAGTGAAGGGGCCCTGATCATAGATTTAGAGCCCTACAGCCTTCCACCGGTTATGCTCCGCAAAAAAGATGGGGCAACTCTATATATTACCCGTGATATCGCTGCCGCGATATACAGGAAAAGGAGATTTGATTTTGCCCGATCACTTTATGTCGTCGGTGCCGAACAGACTTTGCACTTTCAACAGCTATTTAAGGTCCTGGAGCTGTTAGGTTTTGACTGGGCTAAAGACTGTGTCCACGTGCCATTCGGCTTAATCCGCTTTAAAGAAGGCAGAATGTCAACCCGGGCCGGTAAAATTATTCTGCTTGAAGAGGTGCTGCAGCGTTCCATAGATATGGCCCGGGAGATTATTGAAGAGAAAAACCCCGAACTTCCGGACAAAGAAAGTGCTGCCAAAGCTGTAGGCCTTGGAGCAGTACGTTTCGGTGATTTAAGCAATGACAGGATCAAGAATATAGAGTTTGACTGGGATAAAGTCCTGGATTTCTCCGGAGAAACTGCAGCATATATCCAGTACGCCCATGCCCGTATTTGCAGTATATTACGCAAAGCTGAACCTGAATTTCTGAAATGGGACAACACAGCCGCATCCAAACTGATCAAGGATGAGGAAATCAACCTGATCAAAACTTTAGCCCAATTACCCGATAAAATATTTGCTTCGGCAGAAAATTACCGTCCTTCCATTCTTGCCCGTTATTTAATAGATGTTGCCCGGGAATTTAACCGTTTTTATCATAATTGTCCTGTTCTAAGCAGTGAAGGGAAACTTCAACATGGAAGGTTGTTGTTGATCAGCGCTGCAAGACAGGTTATTTCAAATGGTTTGGGACTCCTTGGCATTATTGCCCCGGAAGAAATGTAAATGATAATTATTATGACTACGATCCAGCAATATAAGGGAGGATTATGATATGCTCGATCTTAAATTCGTTCGTGAAAACCCTGAAATCGTCCGCCAGGCTATGGAACTAAAGGATGAAGAAGGTGATCTTGAAAGCCTTCTCGCCAGGGATAATGAGCGTCGTGATTTGTTAAAAGAAGCGGAAGAGTTGAAACAGATCCGCAACAGGGTATCCAAGGAAATTGGGCAGGCTGGAGCTGACAGTGAAACATCTTACAGAAAAAAAGAAGAAATGCGGGAAGTAGCTCAGAAAATAAAAACCTTGGATGAGCAACTTCGCCAGGTTGATGCGGAATTGGAACAGCTTCTATTGAGCCTACCAAATATTCCTGATCCGGTAGTCCCCAGGGGAACAGATGAATCCGACAACGTTGAGATTCGCAGTTGGGGTAAACGCCCTGAATTTAGTTTTGAGCCTTTAGCTCACTGGGATATCGGGGCCAACCTGAACATAATTGATTTTCCCCGGGCAGGAAAGATCACCGGCAGCCGCTTTGCTCTCTATTTTGGGGCCGGCGCCCGACTTGAAAGGGCCCTTATTAACTTTATGCTTGATCTTCATACATCTGAGCATGGTTACCGGGAAGTATTCCCCCCCTTTCTTGTTAACGCAGCCAGTATGACCGGAACCGGCCAGCTGCCGAAATTTGCCGAAGATGCTTTCCGGGTTGAGGGAACGGACTACTATCTTATACCTACTGCAGAAGTACCTGTGACCAATCTACACCGTGATGAGATACTGGAAGAAAACCAGCTTCCTCTCTATTATGTAGCTTACAGCGCCTGTTTCCGGGCTGAAGCCGGAGCTCATGGAAGGGACACCCGGGGACTTATCCGTCAACACCAGTTCAACAAGGTGGAATTGGTTAAGTTCGTTCTTCCGGAAAAATCAGATGAAGAACTGGAAAAGCTGACGAAAAACGCCGAAAAAGTGCTACAGATGCTGGAACTGCCTTACCGGGTGATGCTCATGTGCTCCGGTGATCTCGGATTTGCACCGGCTAAGAAATATGATCTTGAGGTCTGGTTGCCTGCATATAACACTTACCGTGAAATCTCTTCTTGCAGTAACTTTACCGACTTTCAGGCCCGCCGGGCAAATATTCGGTTCAGGCCTGCAGATGGTAAGAAAATCAAATTTGTTCATACCCTTAACGGTTCAGGTGTTGCTGTAGGTAGAACAGTAGCTGCTATACTTGAAAATTACCAACAGCAAGACGGCTCTGTAATAATTCCAAAAGTCCTCCGCCCTTACTTTAACGGCCAGGAGAAAATTACTGTTTCTTGATCATATTTATACTCAAATGATATTCCATAATATTAACATGAGGACCTAGCATTAAGCCGCAATCTTCAACAACGCGGCTTTTACTTTTTTTTATATGAATTTAATTTCTTAAGTTAATATGTTTTCTTAAAAACAATGGAAAGCAGGCAATAATGAGGTTGTTGGCTTGTTGGCGGAAACTTTGTGAATGTTTTAACGTTGACCCAATCGAACTTTTATGTTACGATAGTCAGCGTATGTCAATTGTAGCAATATATTAATGAAAGGAAAGGTACCGTATGAAAAGCAAGTTTTTTGTTTTACTGTTGGTATTTGGATTGTTGGCATTTGGAGTATTTGGCTGTGGCGGAGAAGAAACTGCACCAGTCGATGAAGAAGCTCCGGGAGAAGATGAGGAAGAAGTAGTTGAAACCGAAGGTTCTTACAAACTGGGCCTTGGTGTAATAACCTCAATTGGCCGGTCAAGAGACGCAACGGATGAATTAACAGCACAGGCACAGGCAGATGTAGTTATGGCTGCAGTTCTCTTTGATGCTGATGGCAGAGTTGTCAGTGTGACAATTAATAATGCTCAGACCAGAGTGCCCTTTGATGAAGATATGCAGGTTGCTGCCGATCTCACAGTTCCGGGTAAAACCAAGGTTGAACTTGGTGATGATTACGGCATGATAAGGGTCTCCGAAATTGGGAAAGAATGGTATGAGCAGATGGAAGCATTCGAAAGCTGGATGATCGGTCAGACTGTTGACGAAATCAAGAGCCTTCAGGTTAAAGTCGTTGATGATGCTCACCAGAACGTTCCTGATGTTCCTGAACTTACCTCCCTGGTAACCATTACGGTAGAAGACTACATTGCAGCTGTAGAGTACGCTTACAATCATTCAATCGATGTTGAAAATGCTGTTTCGGCAGGATTAGGTACAGAGATTTCGATTGCCCGTTCAAGAGGCTATGACGAGGCAAACGACATTATGCCCATGGCGCAGATCGATAACACCATGGCTGCTGTAGCTTTTGATGCAAACGGTGTAGTTGTAGGGGCGCTTATTGATAACGCTCAAATCAGGATCAACTTTGACGAGGAAGGTCAGGTTACTTCCGATCGTTCCGTAGCGCCGAAAACTAAAGTACAGCTTGGTGATGAATACGGCATGAGAAGAGTATCCGAGATTGATAAGGAATGGTATGAGCAGATTGCTGCTCTCAGCGAATGGATGGTCGGGCAGACTGTTGACGAGATTCTTAGCCTGCAGGTTAAGGTCGTTGATGATGCTCACCAGAACGTTCCCGATGTTCCCGAATTAACTTCATCAGTTACTATTACTGTTGAGAGTTATCTGGCATGTGTTGCAGAAGCATATGCAAACGCTAAGTAATTCAATTGACATACAACTTACGAAACACTCCTCCACAAATGTGGGGGAGTGTTTTAATGTACCCACGATTTCACGTAATTTATAAATATTTTTAATTGGGAAGTTTGATTGACATGGACTGTCTGCTTTGCTATACTGAAAAATGCAAATCTGCCTTTAAGGAGGGGTGTCCGAGCGGTTTAAGGAGCTAGTCTTGAAAACTAGTGACCCGAAAGGGCCGTGGGTTCGAATCCCACCCCCTCCGCCACTAGATACACGGAGAGATGGCCGAGAGGTCGAAGGCGGTCGCCTGCTAAGCGATTAAGCGGGACTAAAACCCGCTTCGAGGGTTCGAATCCCTCTCTCTCCGCCAAATAATCTACCATCTATTGATAAAAAGTATTTTATCAGCAGGTGGTTTTATTTTTGCCTAAAAGCCCAGCAATAAAGCCGTTCCTGCTATTCTAGAGGATCGGCTTTAACATTTACTGGGGTCTATTTCGGCGGTCATAAGAAGTAACCTCTGAATTTACCTAGGAAGTTCACAGAGGTTATCGTTGAAAGTTAGCAGGGGTGTGCATATTTTGGGTCAATCGTTGAAAG
>JAWSUE010000016.1 GCA_033549065.1 Bacillota bacterium | reverse complement strand
CCAGGTATATGAGTATTATCGGCAATATTATATGGATTATTTTGGGAGGATTTATCATCTTTCTGCTTTATTTAATCGGAGGGCTGCTGCTCTGCCTGACCATTGTCGGCATTCCTTTCGGGGTACAGTGTTTTAAGCTCTCCCTGCTCGGTCTGGTTCCCTTCGGTAAAGTGATAGTTGACAGCCCTTCGGCTACGGGAACCATAGCGATCATTTTTAATATTCTCTGGATCATCACCTTCGGGTTAATCATAGCCCTGACCCATATAGTGCTGGCCATTATACTGGCCCTGACTATTATCGGAATACCTTTTGCCCGGCAGCATATCAAACTGGCCAGCCTGGCCATTACTCCCTTCGGACACAGTTTCAGATAGCTAATTTTTATATCGAACCTTTTCTCTTTTCGAAAAAATCCCTGGCAACCTGGGGGAACATGGCATAGGTTAAATAGTCTTCTTCTTTTTCAACCAGCGAGCTGTCCAACTCTGCCCGAATTTTATCCCAGGCCGGTTCAAAGAGATCAGCCGGCCTGCAGGTGATCGGTTCTTCATCACCGATTGCTTTTTTCATCACCTTTGGATCAATCTCTCCCGGCGGTTTGCCGTAAAACCCTCGGATATAGTTTTTAACTTCTTTCGGGATTATCTTGTACCTTTCGCCCGATAGAACATTGTTGGCAGCCTGTGCCCCGACAAATTGACTGGCCGGCGTGGCCAGCGGGGGATACCCCAGCTCCTCCCGCACTCTCGGCACTTCGTCCAGAACCTGTTGGAATTTATCGGTAGCATTATACTGCTGCAGCTGGGCATAAAGATTCGATAGCATACCTCCCGGTATCTGGTAAGTTAGCACGTTCACATCTACCTGCAGAAAACGGTTGGGTATTGAATTGTGCCCTTCCAGAACGGTATATAGTTTTTCATTAATAATTTTTAGCAGTTCCAGGTCAAGCCGGGTATCATACATAGAATCCTTAAGAGCGGCAACCATGGTTTCCGTTGCTGGGTTTGAGGTTCCCATGGCCAGGGGAGACATGGCGGTATCCAGATAACGCACACCCGATTCAACTGCTTTCAGGTAGGTCATCATGGCCATACCGCTGGTGCTGTGACAATGCAGGAAAAGGGGTACTTTCAATTCCGGTAACAGAGAGACACACAGCTTCTCTGCATCAAAGGGACTCATCAGTCCGGCCATATCTTCAAATACAATAGCATCAACGCCCATTTTCTCCAGTTCTAAAGCCAGTTCCACATATTTTTCGATACTGTGAATGGGGCTTTTGGTGTAGAGAATCTGCCCCTGTACATTGGCCCCCACTTTTTTGGCCGCTTTTACCGGCAGTTCAAGGTTGCGGAAATCATCGAGCACATCAAAGATACGGAATATATTAATGCCGTTATTATAGGCGTAGGTTATAAATTTCTCGACTATGTCGTCCGGGTAGTGCTGGTAACCGAGCAGGCTCTGTCCACGCAGCAGCATACTTGCTTTTGTATCCTTTACCTTTTCCTTGATCGCTCTTAAGCGAAGCCAGGGATCTTCATTTAAATATCTGAGGCAGGCATCGAAAGTTGCCCCACCCCAAACTTCCATGGCATAAAATCCTACCCTGTTCATATCACCGGCTATAGATAATAGCTCTTCCGTGGTTAACCTCGTCGCCAGCATCGACTGCTGGGCATCCCGAAAAGTCGTATCAGTCAGATATACTCTGTTCATGTTGTGCCTCCCCCAGGGTGTAAACCGAAATAAATCTCATTATAGCAGACTTTGGACAAACATTTTAAGGTTATCAATGAAAGTGCAGATATGCAGGTTGAACTGCTTTCACTGTGAGCGATTATTTTTCCATTTAGTTAGTTCATATTCCAGGTAGCAGCGGACAGCCGCAGGATTCATACCCGGGAAGATGCTGTTGGATGTAGAGAGCATATATCCGCTCCTTCCTCCCTGTTCAATGCAGCGCCTGACCTCAGCCCCGACTGCTTCAAGATCATTTTCACAAAGAATATTTACATCCAGGTTGCCAACTAATATTAACCGGTCGCCAAATTCGGCCTTTAATATATCCAGGCGGTTACCGGCCGGTGGTTCCAACCCGTGAACTCCGATAAAGCCTGCTTTTACTGCATAGGGAAGAAGCTTTTCCATCTGCCCGTCGCTATGCCAGATAACCGGCACAGAAAGCCCTTCAACTATCGCCTGATGAAAAGGCAGGACAAGTTCCTCCCAGAGAGCAGGAGAAATCATCGGCCCGCCGCTGTGAGCAGCATCGTCACCAAGGACAATCAGTTCCGCCCCCAGTTCAACAGCCCGCTTAAAAACAGCAAGGCACCATTCAGTCCTGTTTTCCATCACAGCTTTAACCAAAGCTTTATCCTTCCCCAGGAAGCGGAACATGGTGCTCATACCCATTGCCATGTAGGTATTCATAAAAGGGCCGATGTGTGTTCCAAAGAAGGGAAAATGATCGGGAAATTTCGATAGCAGGCTGGTGGATTTGCCTTCATTGAAAAACCGGAGAGCATAGCCGGGAGGTGGGCTGAAGCGTTTTAAATCGCTATAACTCCTGACCATCCCGCTGAAATACATACCCTTCTTCCAGACGCGCCCGAATTCATCAAGCCCATCCTTCCAGGCGTTACTCCCGTCAGGGGGTTGTGAGGGAATAAGCAGGTTATCCTGGCCAAGCTCAGGGTGTGCGCTTAGCGGATCTGCCACACCCAGTTCTTCATAAAGGGCATCGACCCAGACCTCGAAACGGGGGATACGGTCCGGATTTTCCCGGTTAAGAACAGCACTGACCCTCTGCCTGGAGTTCATCTTTAAAACTCGCAGGAATTGACGGTTCGCGGAAAGGGGATAACGTCCCGTATATTGCTTACTCCGGTCAGGTACATAATGGCCCGCTCAAAACCGAGGCCAAATCCGGCGTGTTTTACCCCTCCGTATTTACGCAGTTCCATGTACCACCAGAGATCCTCCGGATCAATATTGAACTCGGCCATTCTCTTTTCAAGGACATCTGCCCTTTCTTCACGCTGGCTGCCTCCGATTATTTCGCCCACTCCGGGTACAAGCAGATCCATGGCAGCCACAGTTCTGGCGTCGTCATTCAGGCGCATGTAGAAGGCTTTGATTTCCCTGGGGTAATTGATTACGAATACCGGTTTTTTAAAAACTTTTTCGGTCAGGTACCTTTCATGCTCGGTCTGCAGGTCTCTGCCCCATTCAACGGGGTATTCAAATTTCTCCTTTGCCTGCTTCAGGAGGTCAACTGCCTCGCTATAGGTAATACGCACAAATTCTGCTTCAACAATGTCTTCCAGCCTTTGGCGGAGACCTTTGTCTACAAACTGGTTGAAAAATTCCATCTCTGTTTTGGCTTCATCCAGCACGTAACTGATCAGGTAGCGAACCATATCTTCTGCAAGATTCATATTATCGGTCAGGTCGGCAAAAGCAATTTCGGGCTCGATCATCCAGAATTCAGCGGCATGCCGGGCAGTATTGGAATTTTCTGCCCGGAAGGTGGGGCCGAAAGTATAGACGTCTTTAAAAGCGAGGGCAAATGCTTCCGCTTCCAACTGTCCGCTGACAGTAAGGTTTGTTTTGCGACCGAAAAAATCGGCGCTGCTATTGATACAGCCATTATCAGCTTTCGGGGGATTATTCAGATCCAGGGTGGTTACCCTGAATAGTTCTCCGGCTCCTTCGGCATCATTGGCAGTTATGATCGGGGCATGAAGGTAAATAAAGCCCCTATCCTGGAAAAACTTGTGTACTGCAAAGGAAAGGAGCGAGCGAACCCTGAAAACAGCGGTGAAGAGATTCGTCCGGGGGCGCAGGTGGGCTATTTCTCTTAAGAATTCCCGGGTATGTCTTTTCGGCTGGATCGGATAATCGGCCGGCGAATCACCTTCAAGAACAATTTCGGCTGCTTTTATTTCGAAGGGCTGCCGGGCTTCGGGAGTAAGGACAAGTTTTCCGGTTATGCTGATTGCAGAGCCAACCCCGAGTCTGGCTACTTCATCATAATTGACCAGCAAATCCTTTTCGTAGACTACCTGGACTGCATTGAAATGAGTCCCATCATTTAGAGCGATGAATCCGAAGGATTTCTGATCGCGGTTATTCCTTATCCACCCGTTTACATTTACTTCCCGATCATTGAAGGTCTCGGGGTTCTGGTATAGTTCCCTCACCGTTACCTTATGCATTGATATCCCCCTTGTAATATAATATATCTCATGATCGATCCCGTTCCAGATCATATATTATTTTTTCCAGGTACCACTCTTCCGTCTTACCCGGAAAACGCTCCTGCAGGTTTTTGATTTGGCGTTCGATCATCTCATCGGCTTCCGCTTTCGGCAGATTTAGCAGCTGGTATAATTTCTGCCGCAACGCACGCTGCCGGCCTGCTCCTCCCCGCCCCGGTTTCAGGGCTATGTAGAAGACCAGGGCTATAATAATTACCACTATAACAATTAGTGCACCCATACGATCTACCTCATTTATCTATTTCATTAAGCACTTACCGTATATTATACATGATATCTCCTCTATTTGAGTGAATCTGGTCTTTTTCCATTAATTCTAAGCTGTTATAATAGAATCAAAGATCTAACTAAGGAAGTGATCTAATGATCCGGAAGGTTAAACGAATTGTCGAAGGCGAAAACAAGATTGACGGAGCCGGAGTGGAGTTGATCAGGGTAATCGGCAAGTCGACAGTTAAGGATTTTGACCCCTTTCTGATGCTCGATGCATTCGACCACGACAATCCGGACAAATATATCAAGGGATTTCCATGGCACCCGCACCGGGGAATCGAAACAGTTACCTACCTCCTCGAAGGCGAAGTTCAGCATGGTGACAGCCTGGGCAATTCAGGGGTAATCCGCGACGGCGACTGCCAGTGGATGACTGCCGGCAGCGGTATTATTCACCAGGAAATGCCGCAAGCAGCGCCAAAAATGCTCGGTGTCCAGCTCTGGGTCAACCTCCCGGCAAACGACAAGATGATTCAACCCAAGTACAGGGACTTTACCAGAGCTGATATTCCTGCGGTTGAAAAAGATGAATATACTGTAAATATCATTGCCGGAGATTTTAACGGTACAATAGGCCCGATGGAAGAGATCACGGTCCAACCGACTTTCCTGGATGTCAGGGTCAATGCTTTGGGCAGCTTTTCCTATAAAACAGATCCCGATAATACCTTGTTTATTTATATCATAAAAGGTTCGGCAACCCTGGAAGCGGAAAACAACCGAACCCTTTCTTCCAAAAAGGCCATTCTCTTCGGTGAAGGTGATGAACTGCGGTTGAACGCAGGCAGTAAAGGCATTCAGTTCCTGCTATTTTCCGGTAAACCGCTGAATGAGCCGATCGCCTGGGGTGGGCCGATAGTGATGAATACCCATGAGGAACTGGCCCTGGCTTTCAAGGAGATCGACAACGGTATATTTATTAAAAAGCATCATGACGACGGAACTTTCAGCAGTAGTGATGTAAATAAATCATTTTACAGGTAAGCCTGGCAATTATCCGTTAAATCATCCATGGAGTTTGGCGGTAAGTTCTGCCATATTACTTTCCCCACCAAATATCTGCCCGACTATCTCTTCAACTTCCATTCCGTCGATAACGCTTAACTGTCTAGCCTTTTCGCCGGTAGCATAAAGGTAATCCAAAAAGTTCTTTAATGACTGCCGTCCTTCAGGGATTACCCTGCCGATAGATGTAAAAAGAATGAAATCCCGGTTCAATATCTTCCTCCGGCCTCAGGACCTTTAGCTTCTCTGATACGAAGAGATCTCCGGTAAAACACCAGCCCAATTCCGGTTCGATCAGTGCTGTATGATCTTTGCTGTGACCGGGTGTATCCATGACTTCGAACCGGTAATTTTTGGTAATAATTTTTCTTTCCTTGATCGGTTCAACATCCGCTGCCTCGGGATATCCCCAGACCAGTTCCTGGTAAGGGTAAAGCTGATGCGGTGTGTGGATTAGTGATATTGTAATAGGGTTGGCATAAATATCAATCTCTAACTCTTTTTGCAGTAAAGCACAGGCTCCGATGTGATCTTCGTGGTAATGGGTTAAATATACTCTTTCTATCTTTTCCCTCCGGGCAAAATCAAGCAGCTCTTCAGCAGTATGGCTGCAGCCGGTGTCAATCATCAGGCCATCAACGAGATAGGCAGCAACCCGGTATAATACCTGCCCGCTCATTTCCCGTCCCATTATTAACTGTATAACTTCACCGTACCGGCTCGATTCAAGCAATACTTCTTCCTCCTTGAGTAAACCAGTATTTTCTTCTATTTGAAGCTGTTTTAATCCTGCTACCTGTCAAAGATGTGTAGGGCAGGAAATCTGAAATAATTAGCGAAGCTAGAATATTTATATACCGGAGGTAATCATGAAAACTGACCAGGAGAGATTCAGCAAACTGATCAACTGCCTGGACGCCGGCTATGCTTTCTGCCAGTTTATCACTGACAAAGATGGCAATCCGGTTGATTACCGCATTTTAGAAATAAATAAAGCCTTTGAGAATATAACTGGCCTGGCTGAAGAACAGGTGATAGGCAAAAAAGCTTCTGAGTTATCCAGGATCACTGGAGAACAAGATATTTGCCGGGTCAGCACTTTTACCGACGATCTTACGAACGGTAAGAAAATCCGGACTGAAAACTACTTTTCTCATAACGGCTTATGGCTGGAAATTACTGCCCTCAGCGACAATCCCGGCTACTTCGCTGCAATCTTTCAGGATATCTCTGCGCGCAGACAATCAGAGGCAGATCTCGATTACCAGAACAAATCTCTTGAGGCACTATTTAAAAGCGCTCCCGATGCAATGGCCAGGTTAGACCAGGATTATTCAATTATCGATATAAACCGGATGTTTACCACTATGTTCGGTTACAAGTTTGAGGAAATCAAGGGGAAAACAATTGACCAGGTAATGAATATGGGCAAGCCCGGTTCGGCAAATGCTTCATTTACAGCCAGGGTAATCAACGGTGACTATGTTGAAGAGGAAGGGATCAGGTATAACAGGAATGGTGAACCGATCGAGGTTCTGATCAAAGGTCTGCCCATCTGTGTTGAAGGAAAACTGGCCGGAGCCTTTGCGATCTACGTGGATATATCCGAACGAAATAAAATAGTAGAAGCCTTGAAGTTCAGTGAGGAGAAATACAGGGTCCTGGCTGAATCAGTTGGTGCTATCCTCTGGGAATATGATATCGCCAGTGATCGGTGGACTTATGTATCTCCCCAGGTATTTGATATCCTCGGCTACAAACCCGAGGATTGGAAAGATATGCAGTTCTGGGTTAACAATATTCATCCCGAAGACCGGGGCTGGGCAACCAAGTATTGTGCAGAGTGCACGGAACGCGGCGAAGATCACATTTTTGAATACCGTTTTTTGAGAAAAGATGGAAGCACCGCCTGGCTGCAGGATGATGTAAAAGTTGAAACAGTTGATGGAAAACCGGTTCGTATGCGCGGTTTCCTGGTGGACATTACAGAACATAAAGAGGCCGAAGAAGCGTTACAGAGAGAGCGCTGGCGCTTGGAAAGTATAATCGAAGGTGCTAACCTGGGCACCTGGGAATGGGATCTACAAAGCGGAAAAACGCTTTATAACAAAAACTGGGCTGAAATGCTTGGTTATAGAAAAGAAGAGCTGGAACCGATGAGCGTTAAAACCTGGGAAGCCCTTGTCCATCCCGACGATCTGAAAAAATCGGATGATTTGATAGCCCGCCACCTGGCCGGAGAAATTCCTCATTACGAGTGCGAATGCCGAATGAAACATAAAGACGGCCGCTGGATCTGGGTTCACGACCGGGGTAGGATTATTACCCGTACTCCTGAAGGCAAACCACTGCTTATGTTCGGCATTCATTCAGATATTACCGAACGAAAGCTGGCCGAGGAAAAGATCCATTATGCGAGTTTCCACGACAGTTTAACCGGCTTGTATAACCGGACATTTCTGGACGAGGAACTTAAAAGGCTTAATCCAACCAGAAAACTGCCCGTAAGCATCATCATGGCTGACTTGAATGGCCTCAAACTGGTTAATGACACCTATGGACATTCGATCGGGGATAAAATGCTAAAGTGTTCCGCCGATCTTATAAAGCATACCTGCCGGGAAGAGGATATTATTGCCCGTTTCGGAGGCGATGAATTTGTAATTCTGCTCCCACAGACAACCATGGAAGAAGCCATGGCCTTATGCAGACGGATAAAAAGCAATTGTAGTAATACAGTTATTGAAGATGTACCAATTTCGATGGCATTAGGGGTGTCAAGTAAATTCAACCAGGATACAGATTTAATTGCAGTTCTGCGGGAAGCGGAAAATGTAATGTATAAACAGAAACTTACCGAAAGCCGCAGCGCAAAAAGTTCGGTGCTTAAAGCTCTACTTAAAACACTTGAAGCCAAGAGTTTTGAAACGGAAGCACATACGAGGCGTATGCAGAAAATCGCCCAGTTAATCGGTTCTCGAATCAACCTGACGGATGATGAATTAACACGCCTGGATCTGCTGATAACCCTACACGACATAGGCAAAATCAATATACCGGAAGATATACTGGTTAAAAGCGAACCCCTTACAGAAGACGAATGGAACCTGATTAAAAGACACCCTGAAATCGGGTTTAGGATTACCCGGGCAACCGAGGAATTTGCCCATGTTGCAGAAGATATATTGGCTCATCACGAAAATTGGGATGGAAGCGGATATCCAAGGGGCTTAAAAGGTCGTAAGATCCCTCTGCTGGCGAGGATTACCGCTATTGCCGATGCTCACGAGGTTATGAGTTACGGTAGACCTTATAAAGATCCGCTCAGCCCGGATGAAGTAAATAAGGAATTCTTACGCTGTTCAGGCTATCAGTTCGACCCGGATCTGGTGGATGTATACCTATACATTCAAAGAGGAGTGAACTTAAATGCTGAAACCTTATAAACAGCCACTACAGTTTCTGGATGGTATCCTTGACCGGGTATCTACCGTAATCGGCGCTGTCGCTTTATCCCAGTTCCCCCAATTCTTCGGCCAGTATATGCAGAGGCTTGGCGGCCATCTTGATGAGGCCAGAAGGGCTCTTAATGAATACATCGAAGCTGCTGCCGCGCTTAACCTTACCCTTGAAGAATATATACATGAACATCTCAGTTCAGGGAGTGAAATTTTCCGGTCCAGTGGTGAAGTGATTCAACGCTTGGTAGAAAGGGTTAACTCCCTCGAACAGGCTTATTCAGCCCTTCAGGATTCAACAATATATAATCGCTGGCTCATTTTCCTTAGAGAAGTCGATTGGTCTATCGCCGCCGGCACATGGGAAAATTTTACCCCCGGAGTACCGACAACAGCGGAAGGTCTAACCTATGCGCTGGCCGGACTGCTCATCGGTTGGGGCATCTATACCGCTTTGAAGAAAGCAGTATATGCGCCGATTAAAGCCCTGGGCAAAAAAGTAAATTAAGAAAATAATATGTTTCGAACCTGTTTGATCCATAAAAAACTCTTGGGCCGGTAAACTACCCGGCCCGTTTTACTGCACATTCATTTTCGGCACTTGCTCAATTAAAATTCCCTTCAGCGGGTTAACCGGTTTTTTTGGAGAGATCATGAACTTTAGCTCCCGCTACCCCGCAATCCGAACTTACCTTACCGATTCGACTCATCAACCTTGACCAATTAGAAGTGGGCTCGCATGAAGGAACCGAATCTTCTTTGGTTTTGGCACAGTTATCGGAGCAGAAATAGTGGATCTCGCAGTCGGGAGCTTTATATTTCTCATCCGGCGGATTACATACATTTTCCTCACCACAGAGTACTTTTTTTACTCCTTTTTCCTGCAGGTAAAAAGTTTCACCACAAATCGGGCACTCATATTTTTGTGTACTTTGTTCAGCCATTATTTGCACCTCCCTGTGCTTGTTCTTTTTATCACAAATACAGAATATTCTGTTACTTATTATTATGCATCATAGCCCTGAGTTTGTCAAGATGTATATAAAAAGTAATTATTTCACAAGATTGGTTGCAATATGGTTATATATTTCACAAGCGCTTCCCGGTAATATCAGATGAACATCGCATAAAATAAGTGGTGGTTTGCACATGTGCAGGATTTGCATTAATTTTGTCGAAATTGCATAAATAATAGGAGGAGTTCAATGGATTCAATCCATGATAAGTACCGATTACTTGTAGAAAATATGCCGGACGGGTTTGCCTATCACCGTATTGAAACTGATCCGGAGGGAAATCCGGTTGACTATACTTTTCTGGAAATCAATGATGCTTTTACTGAGCTCACCGGACTGCCCAAAGAAAAGGTGATCGGCAAAAAGGTCACCGACGTGCTGCCCGGCATCGAAAAGTCTTATTTTGACTGGATCGGCACCTACAACAGGGTTACCCTGAATGGAACGGCAGTCCGCTTTGAGCAGTATTCACAGCCCCGGGGCAGATGGTTTGAAGTCACCGCTTACAGTGATGCTCCCGGATTTTTTATCACCCTCTTTCGGGATATTTCCAGTGCAAAGAAGCTAGAAATATCGATTAAAGAAAGTGAAGAAAAATATAGAACCCTGGCAGAATCAGCCGGAGCCATCTTCTGGGAATATGACATTGCTGCGAATAGCTGGATATATGTCGCTCCCCAGGTTACAAAAATTCTTGGATATAAGCCGGATGAATGGTGTAGAAATCAATTCTGGACCGAACATATTCATCCTGATGACAGAAACTGGGCCTCCGAGCATTTCGAATTCTGTATTAAGCACGGCAGGGATTATGTATTTGAATACCGGTTCATCAAAAAAGATGGCAGCGTGTCCTGGTTGAGAGATGATGTAAAAGTTGAACTTGATGATGGTAAGGCAGTAAAACTCAGGGGCTTCATCATAGATATTACTGAACGGAAGAAAGCGGAACTTGCTCTGCAGGAAAACGAAGCAATACTCGAAAAATCACAGGAAATTGCCCATGTAGGAAGTTGGGTATTGGACCTTGAAACGAACTATTTAACCTGGTCGGCAGAGGTATACCGCATCCTGGGGTTAAACCCACATAATTTCGTCGCCACCTACGAATCATTTCTTGAACTGGTCCACCCGGATGACCGGGTACTGGTCGATACGGCTTATACTGATTCGGTTAAAGAGCTAGGCAATGAATACAAGGTGGAACACAGAATCATACGAAGAGATAACGGAGAAATACGTCATGTGCATGAAAAATGTATTCATGAAAGAAATAAAGCAGGAGAGATCATCAAGTCCATTGGGGTAATTCAGGATATTACCGAGCGAAAAATGGTGGAGGAACAGGTGCGGTTTCTCAGCCTTCACGACCGTTTGACCGGTCTCTACAGCCGGAATTACCTGGAAGACAGCATGACCAAGCTTGACACTCCACGACAGCTCCCAATCAGTATTATCATGGCCGATCTTAATGGCCTCAAGTTGATAAACGACACATACGGTCACACTGCCGGTGATGAGATACTGATCACCGCTGCTGATATTTTCCGCGATTCGTGCCGCCATGAAGATATTATTTCTCGCTTCGGCGGCGATGAATTTGTAATACTACTTCCGGCAACTACTGAAGAAGAAGCACATAATATCTGTAACAGGATCATCAGGAAAAACAGAAGGGTCAGAATCAGAGAAATCCCTGTCTCGATATCATTGGGTGTGGGCTGCAAGGAATCGGCAGATAGAACTTTGAAATCGGTTCTGCGGGAAGCTGAAGATAACATGTACAAACATAAGATGGTTGAAAGCCGTAGTACCAAGCATACAGTTCTGAAGGCCCTGCTCCATGCGCTGGAAGCCAAAAGTTATGAAACCGAGGCCCATACCAGGAGAATGAAAAATATTGCAAATCGTATAGGCGAACAGCTAAATTTGCCCGATACCGAACTGAGCCGCTTAAATCTGTTAATAACCCTGCATGATATCGGAAAGATTAATATTGCAGAGGAAATATTAACAAAAGAAGGCTACCTGGATACCGAAGAATGGGATGCCATAAAGAAGCATCCTGAAATCGGTTTCAGGATTGCCCGCGCTACTGAAGAGTTTTCCCATGTAGCAGAAGATATTCTCGCACACCACGAGAAATGGGACGGCTCAGGCTACCCGCACGGTCTGAAGGAAAAAGATATACCCTTACTGGCCCGGATAGCAGCTATTGCCGATGCTTACGAAGTGATGACTTACGGTCGCCCGTACAAAAAAGCCCTCCATCCCGATCAGGTGGTTGAAGAACTGAAAAAGAGTTCAGGCAAGCACTTTGATCCGGCACTGGTTGACATTTTCCTTTCACTACTGAAGAAAGGTAAGTTGGAAAACCAGTTAAATAAAATCGGATAAACGTATGGCATCCGGAGCTGAGATAACAAAGGCGCAGCAGTTAGACAAACTGCCTGGTGAGTAGAGTTTAATAAGCTCCAAATTCCCGGGCGGCATTGAAGATAGCCATGATCTTTTCCGGAGGAACTTCTTCCTGAATGTCGTGAATCGGGCAGAATATATAGCCGCCACCGGGCTTAAATATATCAATCAGCTCTTTAACTTCACCGGCCACATCGGCCGGTGAGCCTTTGATCAGGGTTGTCTGGGTCCGTACTCCGCCTCCCCAGAAAGCGATTTCTTTCCCGAATTCATTCTTGAGCCAGAGGGGATCCATTCCTGCTGCTGTCACCTGGACCGGGTTCAAAGCATCAATTCCTGCTTCGATGAAGTCGGGAATGAATGGTAAAATACTGCCACAGGAATGGAGCAGGATCTTGATACCGGGAGCAAACTCTTTGACAGCACGGCAAATCCTGAGCAGGTACGGCTTGAAAAGCTGCCGGAACATCTTGGTCGACATCTGCGGGCTGTTTTGAAAACCGTAATCATCACCCATCATTATTACGGTCAAATAAGGGCCGAGGCGCTTAAGATATTTTTCAAGGCGTTCAATACAAGTTTCAGTTAAAAACTCCAACCAGCAGTGTATGATGTCGGGTTCGGAGACCATAAAGATAAAGAACTTTTCATAACCGAAGAGTTCCTGACCGATCTGGTAAAGTGAAAAGAACAGTGGGCCTCCTGTGGCTGTAATAGCGTAATCAGTTTCATTAAAGAGCTTTCTGGCATGTGGTTCCAGAATGTCAAGTTCTTCATCACTGATCGAAAAAGCGCCGCTCTGACGCAGCAGGGGAAGGATATCTTCAAGTTGGGATAGATTTTCAACAAATCCAAGGGGTCTGCTGATCAGGTTGAAATGATGACCCTGTGCCGGCATGGAGAGCCTGGCTAAGCCGCCCAACAGGAGCATTTCCTGCGAACCGTCAGCTTTGATTTCCGGTCGGAAGCCACCTGGAACAAGTGCTTTTGACCCATCTTTCAAAATCCATTCCTTCCATTCTGAAGCAGGAACACCAAAATTATAATAGCGGGTTAGAGGCAGCAGGTCACCACCAACCATCCTGATAACCTCCAGCCCTTCTTCCAGATCGGGAGATGCCAGCATTGGTATGGGATCACGCATGTAGGTAACCGTGTCGATACCGGCATACGCTTTAAAACGGTTGTACGCCAGCACATTGATCCCGCTGTTATGGGTTGAGGCAAAGTCGATGGGAACCCGATCGGGCTCCCTGTGTTCAAGGGTGGTAATTACTCTCTCACGACGGGTCATTTCTATATCCATAAGCTATCCCTCTTTATCATTCGTAATCCGGTAGGGCAGTTTCGCGCCTTCAGGAATTGTGTCAATATATTTTTGCCTGAATGTTTTATCTTGCATCCTGCAGCGCAGCTTCTGTTTATTATACTCAGGATGAGAGGTTAGTTTCTGCCAGAGTTCTCCGACCGTAGATTCACGGATATTCCCAAAGGAGAGAGGCGTAAAATCGCAGGGGGTAAACTCGCCACGGGCAGTAATATGCAGCTGGAAACCGGCAGCCAGGCAGCCAATAAGACGTGAAAAACCGCGGCCACTGTTGGTCCAGCTCTGGGTAACAACCTTGGCTTTATTGTGCTGACGGTTGATCCGGGTCATGTCGGAAATCAGCCGGCGCCTTGATGTCCGGTCCAGACATAGATAATTTTTGCCCTTTAAATTGCCGGTTTCGATAGCGTCAAGGATGGTTAACTCGTGTGCCCCCCACTCGGTAGCAAGATCTGCCATGCGGGGCACGAAATGATCATTCATCCGATCACGTGTGGCATATGTTGATATACCGACAAAAAGTCCGGCCCGGGAGGCTTCCATAACACCTTGTTCCACGGCAGTAAATGCTCCTGTCGCACCGCGCAGGAGGTCATGTTCAAAAGGATCCGGTGAGTCAAGGCTCACCTGCAAGCCGAATAAACCGGCCTTTTTTAACTCATCTATTTTTTTTGAATTTAGCTCTGCAGCGTTGGTAAAAACCTGCGTAACACATAGTTCCTGCGGTACATATGCTACAAGATCGGCAAGGTCATCACGTAATAAGGGCTCTCCGCCCGTAAATGTAATATTACTAACCCCCAGTTCGATACACTGATCAACTACCCGTTTAATCTCCTGGAAAGTCATCACCGGTTGATCGGTGCTCCTGCCGGCAGCGCTGCAGTGCTCACAGCAGTACTGGCAGAGACCTGTTATACCGATCGTGGCCGCCATGGGCCGCGGCCTTTTAAATACCCGGGTTGAGATGAAGGATTCAAACAGGCGGGCGTGTGCCCTGCTTGGAACAGGAGGAAAATACAAGGTGTAAACGTTGCCTCCGGCTTTAGTCCCGATCAGGCCAAGAGAATTATGCGATCCAAAATATCTTTTGATCAACAGGTGAAGCCAGGGCGATCCGGCCCCGCTTACCCTGGTCTTCAAGCCAGTACCTTTTGGTTCAACTTCAACCTGCAGGTTTTTTAACCGGGGTATGTTTTCGATCTTATAGATCAACTTTAATTCAGCTCCAACGATTTAAATAGAATATACATAGAAATGATGTTTTTGTAATCACTTTCTATTGTTAAAATACCTGAACGATGAAGGTTTTCCTGCCCGGTTTAAAAATTAAATGTAATCAGAAATTATTTTTGGTTTTTCAAGAATTATGATATATATAACTGGCTTTACATGAAGGAGTAGACCTGATCAGGTTAACCAACGCTGAAAAATATTAGGAGCGCAAAGATAGCTGCTATCAAATTTTGAAATGGTTCAATACCCCCAGAGCCCGAAGAATGTTCCAACGGCTCGGTTTACCAATCTGTTCCATGTCAAAATGAACCTGCCCGGTCCGCATCCATTGTCAGGGCGCCGACCGGACAGCGCTCTTCGACACAGATAGCGCAGCCGGTGCATGCAGCCTGGTCCAGTTCCGCCCGGTAGGCAGAGCGAGCTATGCCCTCTTTGAATCCATGTTTGGTAAGCAGCATCAGCATATGACAACAACAGGAACAGCAGTTGCACATGAAATAAAGCCGCTCAGTTATATTGCTGCCGGTATGGACAAGCCCTGCCTCTTCAGATTCTCTGAGCACTTGCAGGGCTTCCTCCCTGGAAATAAAACGGGCCATACCTCTTTCAGCCAGAAACCGGGCAGCACCGTCAAAGGAGAGACAGACATCAAGAGGTTTATCACAATTCTTGCCGATAACCCGGCAGGGGCAGCGGGCCAGGGCAATGTCTTCTGTTTTCTTTAAAAGTTCGGAAGCTTTTTCATAGGGAATAATTTCGATCTCTTCGTCTGCCGGAAGTGCCTCTTCGGCAGGGAAAACCCTGATCCAGGGCGGTCGGGCTGAAGCCAGTTCTGCAGCCATATCCTGCATATAATAAGCATGCCACAGTTCGGCCAGGCGCTTTTCTTCCTGCGGATTTAACCCCTTCATGAGCGGATATTCAAAAAGGCCCGGATAGTTGGGTAAAAGAGAATAGTAAGTGTCCCCATTTTTTCTTTTCGCCAGAACCGCTCCCCTGTTGGCCAATGATTCGAGCTTTACAGAAACTTCTCCGAAAGAGAGCCCTGCTTCACTGGCGATATCGGAGGCTGTCCGGGGTATAAACTCCAGGTGAGTTGCAACCTCTATTTCATCCGGTTTGAAAAGTATTTTTAGGATTTCAATAAATTCTTCTGTTTTTGGCGCTCCGACGGGATGCCTGCTCAATTTATCACCAAGGTGATGGTAATGATGCATCTTCAGTCTGCCTCCTCGATAAATCCAATTGATTATCTGAAAGATTCGGTGAATTTCAGTTAATGCCTGCCTTTATTGGTAAACTCAGGACAGTTTTTTGAGTATTTCCTTGACCGCAAGCTATTACCTGTGATAAGTCTATAGAGGATTGATTTTGGATCTGTAAAGTAGGTGATGAGTATCTTATGATAATCGTCGAGAAATCAACTGCAGTTCGTGTTCTGCTGGGCATCATACTTTCGGTTGCCGGAGGGCTTGCTTTCGTGATTGCCTTTCCGCCTTACGAGATCTGGCTGCAAAAAAATAAAACCATCCGCGAGGGATGATTTTATTCTGACAAACTCTAATCTTTGGTTTAATCACCAAACAAACTCATGATTTTCTGGGCCAGCCCCATGAAAAACACCTTGATCTGGTTGCCGATTCCGACCCCTTCAATTCGAAGATTAAGGACCCCCTGGACAATTTCATCTTTTGAGGGATTGTTTATATAGCTGTCAATTGTTGCCCGGTCGATATAGACCAGAAGAGTTGGATCTTCGAGTTCGTTGGGCAAGAACTTTTCAATCAGACAGGATTTTGATAAGGTGGTTATCCCGATTATTTCTTCAGTGCCGTCTCCCATATCAACATAAAGGTTGATCCTTTCACCATCGAACATGCTTTTTACTACCCCGGGGATCTGATCGATATTTTCATTAAACATGTAGGCATAGGGCACCAGCAGTTCGTGAGTTGAAGACGGCTCTTCCGTTTCTTCCTCCTGGGCAAAAACAGGGACTGTGACCATGACTAACAGGACTATAAGCAGAGATATGATGATAAATAGATTACATTTCCCGATACGCAATTCCGACTGCCTCCTTAAAATAAAAAATGAACCCACCTGGTGAAATAATAGCACATTTTAATTCAAATCAACATCCGGAAAAAAATACAATAAGTGTACGCTTTAAAGCCTGTCCACTTTTCGTACACTTATTTGACTGAACTAATTCAAATCATCTATCAGTTGCCGGATTGCCTCGGCAATTTCGGCCAGTTTTCCGGAATCTACTATACTTAGATTATCTTCCGGGGTATGCGTGATCGTCTGGCTTTCCATATTGTCAAGAAACCACCTCGATGTGAAGGCAATCGCCGGTCTTCCCTGCTGAATAAATATGCTGTGATCTCCCTGGTACCACTCCGGGCCTTCGCATAAACCGGAATACCGACTGAAAACTGTTCTAGCTGCCTGTAAAATTTCATCCGGAAGAGTAAAAAAGGAAAATGCCGAGTCTCCATCCAGGTATCCGGCACCATCAATATTGATATTCAGTAATATCGTGTCGAATAAATTCTGGTTAGCCTTGATATAATTCATCTGGCCGGGCGCTGAATAATAGTCTTCGCCATTTAGAGCTACAAGTTCAACCAGCTTGTTGCCGCTATAATCTCTCAGCAGCTCCGCCAGCAGGAGCAAAATAGTTACACCGGTAGCATTATCGAGAGCACCTGGAGTGCCTTTCTTTGCATCGATGTGTGCAGTTATCACCATTCGCTCAGAAAAACCGCTGCCTTTGCGAGCGATAATGTTGCTGGCAATTCCTGGAATTCTTTCGGAGTAAGACTCGATGTACACTTTCTCACCAAGGTGAGACAGGATTTTTTTACCTTCCTCTTCTGTCATATAAACAGAAGGAATATTAAAATCGCCATCCTCGATCAGGGGAAAAGGATAGACCCCACCGGCAAGGGCAGCGTTTCTACCGGTCGCGCAGATAATAGCAAGAACACCGCTCCTTTCAAGGGCTGAAACGATTTTCTTATGCTCTTCGGGGTTATAAAATACGAAGTTTTTGGGCATCAATTGCTCGCGAGCAATTTCTCCATGCAGCAGGATAATTTTACCCTGAAGATCTGTGTTTTCCAATTCGGTGAGATTGCCCGCTGCTGCCAGGTTGGCCGATACGGAACACCCCAGTGAATAAGGGCTGACCAAAACTTCATAATGTTCACTTCCGATTTTCAGGCTGGCTCCACCATCATGCCAGTCTAATACATTAAAGGTTGCCGCTTCAGTTTCAAAACCGCGGGAAGATACTTCTTCCAGGAAAAACCCTGTTGCCTGCCTGTTTCCCGGGCTGCCAACCGAACGGCTGGGAATACGCCTGCATAAAGTGTTCATGCAGTGATTGCTCAGCGTGATTAAACCTTCCCTGTTCATCTAAAACCTCCACTCATCATATTATTCCAGGTTGATGCGGTTAATAAAGGACCTCCAGATCATTTTTTACTTTTTCCCCGCCGGTATAACAGGTATTTCTCAACTTCAGATCGGGATAATGAATTGAAAATATCACCTTTATCAAGCCAACCCTTTCGGGCTAACGATACCCCTAATTCAATATCTATAAAATTCTCCAGACGGTGTGCATCGGGATTTATTGAAACCAGCAAACCCATCTCCTTGACTTTTTTCAGATGCCGCCAGTCAAGATCGAGCCGAGCCGGGCTGGCATTCAGTTCAATAATGATTCCCTTTTCAAGAGCTACTTCAAATATTGTTTCAAGATCGATGGGCGAACTGTCGCGACCGAGTAAGAGTCTGTTTGTGGGGTGCCCAAGCATTGTGACATATGGGTTTCTAAGGGCTTGTATCACCCGTTCGGTCATTTTTGACCGTTCCATTTTCAAGCCTGAATGGACAGAGGCGATAACGAAATCCAGCTTCTCTAAAATTTCGTCAGGATAATCGAGTGTACCATCTGCCCGAATATCCGCTTCAACACCGGCATATATCCCCAGGTTCGAATACTTTTCACGCAGGGCCTGAATCTCTTCGGCTTGCCTTTTTAGATCATCATCCTTTAGCCCCCCGGCATAAAATGCTGATTGGCTGTGATCGGTGATCCCGACATACTCAAGGCCTGAGTCAAGGCAATACCGGACAATCTCTTCCAGTGTATTTGTTCCGTCACTGTAGACGCTGTGAACATGGAAAATACCTTTAATATCTTTACTCTCAACCAATAAGGGCAGAGTACTATTTTCTGCTGCTTCAATTTCGCCGTTATTCTCCCTTAATTCGGGAGGGATATAATCAAGACCGAGTGCGGCAAAAAAATCTTTCTCAGTACTGCATTTTACTAGTTCCTCGCCGCGGAATAATCCATATTCGTTAATCTTGAGCCCCATGCTTTTTGCCCTGTGCCTCAGAGCAGTGTTATGTTCCTTGCTGCCCGTAAAATGGTGCAGGGCATAGGGATATTCGGATTTCTTCACAACCCGTAGATCGACATTTATACCTTCTTCCATCTGAACTGATGCTTTCGTATCTCCGAGAGCAATTACGCCGGAGATACCGGGCAGTTTTGTAAATTGATGGGTTAGGTTTCCCGGTTTTTCGGCAGATGCAACCAAATCAATATCCTTAACAATTTCCCTGAAACGGCGAATACTGCCAGCTAGGCTTACTTCACCAATACCAGGGATTGTTTTCATCTGTTCGAGCAGATCGTCAGCTATCAACATTGCCTCACTATAAAAATACTGATTCTGGTTGCGCCTTAAGAATTCAATTCCTTCGAGAATATTTTCCTGTGTTTTCGACCCAAACCCTTTTATATTTATCAACCTGTTTTCACGGCAGGCATATTCAAGCTCAGCCAGAGTGGTTATATCGAGCATTTCATGAAGAGTTTGTATTTTCCGCGGTCCAAGGCCAGGCACTTTTAAAATTTCAAGAAGTCCTTCCGGTATACTCTGCTTAAGTTCTTCGTAATAGACTAGTGTCCCGGTTGTAACAAGTTCGGTAATCTTTTCATTAAGGGCAGTGCCAATACCCTTGACATCTTTTAGTTTACCTTCCCGGACCAATCTTTCCAGTTCTTCCTCACCCATCAATTCAATAATCCGGGCCGCATTATAATAAGCCCTGCTCTTAAAAGGATTCTCTCCCTTCAATTCAAGCAGGACACCTATCTCCTCAATTAATCCCGCAACGCCATGCTTCTCCATAACCTATCCTTTCGTCACCCACTCAAATAAGTGTACGCTTTAAAGCCTGTCCACTTTTCGTACACTTATTTCATCAACAACGTTTTTCATATTAAGTTTAGCATATTCTTTGAAGTTAAAATACTATAAACTAAGCCCTCTCCATCCATTTATTCAGCAATTAGTTATTGAAAGAGGAATTTACTGCAAGTATAATTATTTAGGGTGATTGTTATCAAAAAATCTAGGATTGAATACGCTGGCGCAGTTTATCACGTTACCCAGAGAGGCAATAATCAGGAGCCTATATTCGGCAAGACCGTTGAAAAAGAGACTTATCTGGATCTTCTTAAAGTCTACAAAGCAAGACTTGATTTTCAGTTATTCGGTTATGCAATAATGGATAACCATTTTCACCTGTTGGTTAAGACCGGAGAAGTGCCCCTCAGCAAAATCATGCACCCAATCAATACAGCATATGGCAAATATTACAACCATGAAAATAATCGAGACGGCCATGTGTTCAGTTCAAGGTACTATGCCACCTTAATTCTGGATGAAGATTATCTTTTTTCAGTGCTTCGTTACATCCATTGGAACCCGGTCCGGGCGGATATCTGCCAAACTGTTTCAGAATATAATTGGACCAGCGATTGGGCTTATCAATCAAATAACAATAGTTTTGTGGATATCGACTTTATCCTCAATATTACATCCTCAACCAGGTCTGATGCAATTAACAATTACAGACAGATGATGAAAACACCAGATGATTTTAATTACATGGCATTCAGAAAAAAAACTGTGAAGAAAGAAAAGGAATTCGAACGTGAAAAAATCGGCAGAAAAGCAAGGGAAGTTTTATTAAGAGATATTGGTGCCTCTGATGAAGAAATCATGCAGATTAAAAGTGGCTCACGGTCCCGACCATTAATACCGTTAAAACAACTATTTATCAAATCGGCAATCGAGGAAGGTTATTCCTTTACCGAAATTGGTGAGTTCATGAATTTATCCAAATCAGCAGTCTATAAATTATCCAAATAAGTGTACGAAAAGTGGACAGGCTTTAAAGCGTACACTTATTGGCACCAGTTGGTGATCATGAGGGCTATGGAGCAAACTGCTTCGAGGACCTGATCGATTTCGATGTATTCGTTGACGGTGTGGGCGAGGCTGACGTCGCCGGGCCCGTAGAGAACTGTAGGGATATTGGCGTAAAGATTGAAGATTCGCATATCAGAGCCGTAGGTTGCTGCATCGTATTGGACACTCCGGCCCAGGATCTGTTGGTGACTTGCTGCAAGAGTTTTGACCAAATCACTGTTAATGTCCGTTTCAGCCGGCTCGAACAGCCCCTCGTACCACTCTATCTCCGGCAAATTTTCAGCAAGCCAGGAGTCAGTTTCAGCAGCCTGCCGCAAAGTATCCTCAAATTCACGGTGCATTTCTTCGACAGTTTCCCCGGGGAATATACCCATCCGCCCATGGGCTTCGAGCAGATCTGGTACACTTGAAGGCCATTCACCGGCTGCTACAGTCCCCACGCTAAAGGGCGCAACATTTCCGGGGTTCTCATAAAATCGGTTACTGAACCTTTCGTGCCTCCGCCGATCCATCTTTTTAAGCGCATCATAAAGGATATAGAATTTATCGATGACATTAATGCCTTTATAGGCCATGCAGGCATGAATCGAACGGCCTTTAACAGTGATTTTAAAGGTATGGCAGCCGGACTGAATATGACATATTTTCAGCTTTGTCGGCTCCAGGATGATGCAGCCGTCAGCGCTTAAACCGCTTTCAACAGCAGCAAAAGCACCACAGCCCCCGGTTTCCTCACCACAAACGCTGCTAAAGAATAGATCTCCGCTATTTGTATAACCGAAATCCTCTAAAATCTTGATAGCCATAATTCCTGCTGCAAGACCGCCCTTCATATCAAGAGCCCCCCTGCCATAGACCCGACCATTTACATACTTTCCGCTCAGCGGGTCATCAATCCAGCAGGAAGTATCACCGGGAGGAACAACATCAACATGACCGTTCAAAATAAGCGACCGCCCTGAACCGCCTTTTCCTTTTTTCAATCCGATCAAACTGTAACGCCTGTCATATGAAAATCCATCATAACTAAACCCTTTATATTTTTCGAGCTTATCAGGTTCCACCTTAACCAACCTGGTTTCCATCCCAAGCTCCTCAAGTTTTCCCCGAAGATATAGCTGCATATCTTCAGCTTCCCCGGAATAACTGCGTATACGCACCATCTCTCCGATTAACAGGGCCAGGTTGCTTCGATTATTTTCTGCTTCATTTCTGATCTGCTCTATCAGCTGCTTCATCTTATGTTCTTCTCCTTCAACATTTGCAACTTATCATACTACAAATAGAAACCTTTCAAATTTTACTTAGTAGATGCCGCGTGTCCGGGCTGTTGCAGCCACTTTCGCGATAGCAATCATGTAGGCGGCCGTACGAAGTGAGCACTTTTCTTCCTCAGCTTTACCGAAAACTGCATCGTAAGCATCGATCATCTTTTTCTTCAGCTCGTTGTAGACTTTATCTTCATCCCAGTTGAACTGCTGTAGATTTTGGACCCATTCGAAGTAGGAAACTACCACTCCGCCGCTATTGACCAGGATATCCGGAACAACAGGTATACCTTTCCTGATTAACCTCGGTTCGATCACCGGGCAGGTAGGGCCGTTTGCCGCTTCAAAGATAACTTTGGCCCTCACATTCCGGTAATTGCCACCATGTATAGCATTCTGCAGCGCAGAGGGAATTAAAAAATCACATTCCAGACCAAAGATATTTTCTCGATCAACCGTTTCAACTCCCGGACATCCGGCAACAGAACCGGTTTTCTCCTTATGTTCAAAGACTGCATCAATATCGAGCCCATCTCTGTTGACTACCCCGGCCCCGGTGTCAGAAACAGCAATAACCCGGCACCCCATATCCTGCAAGCAAAAAGCCAGGTTGTGGCCAACATTACCGAATCCCTGAATTACCGCGGTCGTTTCATTCATCTTCATGCCGTTATCTTTAGCCCACTTTTCAACAATAAAGGAAGCTCCCAGTCCGGTGGCCTCCTTGCGGATGGCTAATCCACCAAGATCAACCGGTTTACCGGTAACTACCGCCGGTGAATAGCCATGTATTTTACTATACTCATCCATTATCCAGGCCATCACATTTTCATCGGTATTAACATCCGGCGCAGGTATATCCTGATGTGGGCCTATATCAAATCCAATGGCCTGGGTATATTTCCGGGTTATCCTTTCAAGCTCTGCCAAAGATAACTGTTTTGGGTCACAGGTTACCCCACCTTTGGCTCCGCCGTAGGGCAGATCGAGCAGTGCAGTTTTCCAGGTCATCCAGGCAGCAAGCCCACGGATATCTTCCATGGAGACTTCAGAGTGATAGCGGATACCCCCTTTAAAGGGTCCCCGGGCATTATTATGCTGAACCCGGTATCCTTCAAGAACACAGAGATTGCCATCATCCCTGACCACCGGCAGGTGCACCCTTATTTCACGCAGCGGAATTCTAAGCCAGTTGCGCATCTGTTCATCCAATCCCAATCTATTTGCAGCTTTATCAAAATGGACGCGTGATGATTGCTCGCAGTTTAGCAGCCTGTATCCCCGGGTTTTCTTTACCTCGTCAGCCATGAATCTTTCCTCCCTATCCTGAAATGAAAAAAAGCCAGGATCTTATCCCGGCTAAATCTTCACTTACTGCATCAACTGCTGCCCGAACAAAAATGTTCGAAGCTTATCCTGCATCTCAGAGGTAATTTCACGAATTTCAAGGGCAATGTCAATAATGGCTTCATCAGCGGTTTCATAAATTCTGACAACTTCAGCCCGGAAAGAAATTTTCTGCTCACCAGGTAAAGTAATATTCAGATCCATCAAGACACCTTTGCTGATATGCGGACCCGGGCTGACTTCTAGCCGACAACCGGTGAGCGAAAGATTATTCAACTGCCCTTTTGCCGATATTTTTCCCGTTACATATGAACAGGGAAGCTCGACATTAAAACGTGAATAACGCCGCAGGGATGTTTTCCCTATCTCGCGTGGTTTGCTACAAACAAGGAGGGGAACCTGGCCGGCACGGTTCTCAATAACAAAGACATTTGTAACATAGGCTTGTTTCTTCTTATCTTCCTTACGTCGCAGGGTAAGCTCCTGACCTTCTTCAAACTCAACGGGAGTATTGTTGGAAACCGGCGACTTCAGCACCAGATATTCTTTTTCAATATCATCAACACTGGTTTCGTATTTCTTGATCAGGCCTTTTTTTACTACAACCTCGCAGGTAACAATGGCGCCGGGACTAAAAGCCTCTTCAAGCCGAATTTCATCGACCACTGATATCACACTCACCCTCACTGTGAAGTTGCTCATGCATTCTATATAAAAGCTCAATATTCCTGCATTGCTGCGTCCGGGATTATTTGCCTTATGGTGAAACAGCTGTTTTAAACAGCGGGATTCCGCGCTTTTTCAATTCTCTGCTAATCAGCATTAAGGTTACCAGGAAAGCAAGAAGATCACTTACCGGGCGGGAAATCCAGACGCCATCAAGCCCGTAAATTGCGGAAAGAACCAATAAAAAGGGTATAAAGAAAATCACTTCCCGCAGGATGGAAAGTAGAAGTGAAGGTAATCCCCTGCCCGCAGCCTGAAAATAAGTCGTAAACACCACCTGCGCCCCGATAACCGGAAACATGACGACCATCGTTCTTAAAGCCTGCCCACCCAGTTCAATAAGTTCAGTTTCCCGCGTAAAAATGCTCAGGAAAACATGGGGAATTGTAAAATATAATATGCCGAATATTGTTACAAGCACAGTTGCAGCAGCCGAACCCTTGATGATTGCTTCCCGTATCCTCTCCATCTTTCCTGCACCAAAATTGAACCCGATAATCGGCAGCAAGCCCTGTGCTATTCCGATTACCGGCATAAGGGCAAACATAAATAACCGGAAAATCAGACCCAGGGCAGCAATAGGTAAATGTCCGTAAGCAGCAAGTATATTATTGGCAATAACCAGTGAAATGTTTGTGGAAACCTGGAGAATCATAGCTGGAAATCCGATCACATAGATTTTCTTAATCGTATCCCAGTGGGGCCTCAGGCAGGCCAGATCAATTCTAACTTCTTCACTACCCCTGAGAAAGAAGTGCAGCATGATACCCACACCAACAACCTTGGCCAACACTGTTGCCACAGCAGCGCCCCGGACACCCATACCGAAGACAAAGATGAAAATCGGATCAAGGATTATGTTGATAATCGCCGATATGATCATAACCTTCATTGAAAGGGTGGGATGCCCCACACCCCTGACCATGTTATTGAGACCCATGATCAAAAAGAACATAACCGAACCGGTTGTTATCACACTGACATACTCTCCGGTTAAACCGATAATATCGGGAGTTGCCCCGAAGAGAACAAGAATCGGCTCCAGCGAAAATAAACCGAGGAATGCAATAATAAGACCAAACAGAAGAGAAAGACCGATTACCTGACCGACTACCCGACGGGCCAGATCTTGCTGATTAGCCCCCAGCGCTCTTGAAATAAGCGACGCTGCCCCAACCCCGGTGCCTATTGCCACAGCGCCAAGCAGCATCTGAAAGGGAAAGGCAATAGAAAGAGCAGCGATCGCCTCGCTGCCCAGCATACCGACAAATATGGTATCAACTATGTTGTAAGTAGCCATTACAAGCATCCCGGTTATAGCCGGGACGGAAAAGCGGATCAGCAACCTGACTATGCTATCTTCACCCATTAAAGCTGCATTATTGCGCATTTAATATCATATCCTTATCTTTATCAGAGATAACTCAGGCATTAACTTATTTTACGCCTTAAATTAAACAGGGGCAAGAGGAGGAATCCCCGTAGAGTCAATCTAATATATCAATAAAATAATAGAAAGGGGCCCCGGTATGGCAAAAAGATACTGTAATATCCTATTCGATCTTGACGGCACGCTCACCGACTCGGCTCCGGGTGTCGCCCGTTCGGTACAATATGCCTTAAAAAAGTTTAAGATCTCCGCAGAGTTGGGCGATTTGATCCCTTTCATCGGCCCTCCCCTTCAGCACTCTTTTCAAAACCATTACGGCTTCAGTGAAGAAGAGGCTAAAAAAGCAGTCGCTTTTTACCGGGAATATTACAGGGAAAAAGGAATTTATGAAAACAAGGTTTATACTGGTATTGCAGAATTGCTAGCAGAGTTAAAAAATCGGGAAGTTTCATTATATCTGGCCACATCTAAACCGACCTTTTTCGCCGGGCAGGTTTTAGCAAATTTCGATCTCACCAAATTCTTTAAAGGAATAACCGGAAGTAATCTGGATGGCACAAGAGTAGATAAAACTGAAGTGATCACCCATGTGATAACAGAAAATAAGCTGGCGACGGAAAAAACTTTGATGGTCGGAGATCGGGAACATGATATTATCGGTGCCCGAAACTGTAATATCGATTCAGCTGCTGTTGCCTACGGATACGGCACTGAAGAGGAACTTACCGCTGCCAGGCCGACCTATCTCGTTAAGAGTGTCCGGGAATTTAAAAACCTGCTGCTAAACCTGACCTGTTAACAACCACTCGATTTATCGGCATCCCCGGGTAATGAAAAGTAAAAAGTTGCGCCTTCGCCAACCTTGCCTTCTGCCCAAATTTCACCGCCATGCCTGGAAAGTATTCGCGATACTATACTCAGTCCGATCCCAGAACCGGGATATTCCTCCGGAGAGTGCAACCTCTGAAAAGCAGTAAATAATTTATCCACGTACTTCATGTCAAATCCTGCCCCGTTATCCCTGATATAAAAAGTATTTTTACCCTCAGAATCATTAAGACCAAATTTGATATACGGCTTTTTTTTCTGAGAGGAGAATTTGAGAGCATTATCAATAAGGTTATTGACAGCTATCCTCAGTAGTTCTAAATCACCGGTTACCTTCAACCCCGGCTCAATTACAGTTTCAACTTCTTTCAAATCAATTTTCTCCCTAACATTTTCGAGCTCTTGTTTGACCAGTTCACTCAGATCAACAGTTTTATGATTAAGTTCCTGCCTGGAAACCCTGGAAAGCTTAAGCAAATCATCAATAAGCCTACCCATTCTCTGGCTGGCCTGTGATATTTTTTCGAGATACTTCTTACCTTCATCATCCAGCAATAGTCTGTAATCTTCGATAAGAATCTGGCTGAAACCGTCAATGCTGCGCAATGGGGCCCGCAGGTCATGAGACACGGAATAGGCAAAAGCATCAAGTTCTTTCACTACTCTTTCCAGCTCGGCAGTACGCTCAGCAACTTTTTTTTCTAAGGTTAAATTTAATTTTTTTAACTCTTTTTCAGCTTTTTTAAGGTCAGTTATTTCCATCGATGTATCAACAAGGCCAATTAACTCGCCGCTATCGTCAAACACTGGAACCCCGGTCGTTTTCCATACCCGGCCATCGGCAGCGTGAGTTTCTCCAATCTGGATTTTGCCTGTATTGATAGCTTTTTCAACCGGACAGTAAGGGCAGGGTTTAGAATAATCGTGCCAAACTTCGTAGCATTTCCGGCCAAGAAATTCATCCAGCTCCATATTATGTGTCCTGGTTGCCGCCGGATTGGCCCAGATAATCCGAAACTGGGGATCCAGGTAGAGGACCTGTTCTTCCAGGCTATTCAACACTGTTGCCTTCTCTTGTTCACTCTTTTTAAGGGCCATCTCAGCTTTTAATCGCATCAGAAGCATTCCAAGCTGTCCGGCAAATAGCTCGATTGCTTCCGGGTTAGCCAAATCCTCGCCCGGTGGCATGGCAAGAACAACATCTGCCAATATCTCTTCCTTATCGCCGGTCACAGCCAGACTGAAAAAGCTTTCGACACCAAGAGTATTTTTAATAAGTGTTTCAATTTCCTTTGTAACAACCCCACTGCTGACTTCCTCGAGGTCATCATAGCTTGTTAACTTATTCTTTTCTCTACTAGCCGCCCCCCAAAATTGGCCAACTTTCCATTTCATACCCATCAGTGGACTGTCCAAAATTTCTGTAATTTTATCTATACCATCACCTGATCCCGAAACGGCAGCTACGTGAGCTACTTTCCCGTCATCTTCAGGGATAATCAGCAATACATATTTTGCCCCTGAAAGGACAAGCAAACCATCAGAGAGCATCTTATAATCTATCTCACTGGATGATTGTTGTAAGAGCAGTTCATTAATGGCAATCAGTTGTTTAAGAAATCTTTTGCTGTCAGTTATTGCCATATATTGTCTCCTTTTTGAGTAGGAAATTCTACATAAAATCCTGGTATCTGGAGGTCTCTCCCGGGTTTACAACAATAAAGTCCTTCTCCCATGATCCGGAAACCAGTTTTTCGAAGAAGTCGCCCTGCCCCTGCATCCAGATATAATCAACATCCATAAACCTGGCAACTTTTTGGGCATACTCCTTATACTCATCCAGTTCCGGTAATTTTGTATCGATAAAGACCAATCTCTTATAATGCTTATAGGACTGCTCAATAACCCACTTGGCGTTTTCCTCACCGTATTTATCGACGTATTCTTCATATTCCTGGTACGGGTCGGCCTTCTGGTCGATCCAACCCTTGCTCAGGTAGTATGTCCCGGGCGATGCTTCAAACTCCTCCTGATATTTATCCCGTGAACCGAGCAGAATGCTGATGCAGTCATGAACCCGCGGTATAACCAGGGTTTTATTTCGCGCTTTTAAGCCATCAAGGCCACGTGAACATAAACCGTATACAAAAACAAGGACATCTGCCTCTTCTTCCCGATCTATCCTTTTCTGCAGCTCCGCACGAAGTTTGTCCGGGTTTCTGTGCAGAGCATATTCAATATATTCAACCAGAATATCATCCGGCTTTATCCTGGCAATTTCATCCATCATTGTTTTACAACAGAAAAGCTTCATTACCTGTTTCATCGGTTAACACTCCACGTCATTTTGTATTCTATAATTGAGCTTTATAGTGTTCAGCTACTTCCTGCAAAAGCCTGAATGATTTTGTGACAGTTTCTTCGCCATCCATATTAACCAGACAGCAGCGAGCCGGGGCGAACCAGGCCTGCTTCAAAATCTGTTCCCTGGGAATACCCATTGAATTCATACTGGTCCACAGTTCATCGACCATTTTGATCATGGATTCAATATTTTCCTTCTCGTACTCTTCGGTCAGGGTGGGTGTGACCCCCCAGGAAATTATGCCGCCTCTGTCCAGAAAAGTCCTGATATCATCCACATAACGGCTGAATATATGCCCCCGGGCCAGAACATCCAGAGATAAAACATCCAAATCCATCTGCAGAAGGAACGACCAATCGGGATTGCCGCAAAGATGAACCCCCTTCGGACCGGGAAAATTCTCCAGAAAAGCCCGGTAGTCATCTTTAGCCTTTTCACTGGTATAGCCGGTTATGGCCATGAAAATCATCTCCAGACCCGGCTCATCGACCCAGACGAAAGCCCCCGGGTGAATCTCCTGCATCTCATTGAATTGGGCCTGCAGTTTCTTGGCCACAAAATCAAAAACCGTCTGTCTGACTTCTTCATAATAGATCATCGGCTTATTACTTTCATCAAGTATTTTCAGCCCGTAACTGACCGGACCGATACTCTGACCACGGATATGCGTGTACCTGGAAAGGTCCTGCTCCAAAAAGCGGTGAAAAACAACTGAGTATTCAGGAGAAAGCCGAAAATAGTTATCATCTTCCCAGTTAGCCAGGAATTCCTCTATATCTTCATAAAATTTCTCAATGGAAAAACTGACCACTCGTTTTTCCGTTTCGAGCAAAATACCCGGAAAATGTTCGGAAATCTGGGCATACATATCTTCAAAAAAATTGACTTTCGGCAGTTGAGGCCAAAATGGGATATCAAGGCTTAGAGCCAGGTCAAGCGCTTTTTGAACATCGGTATGGGGCATAATCCCCATCGCCGTAGTCTGGCAGTTACCAATAAGTTTCATATACCAATCATCCTTAGAACAGATATTTAGTCAGCTAATCTACTTCTCTTCCTGTAACTTTATAGCCCAGGCTTTCAAGATGACTGATCACCTGGTCGAGGTCTTTGCCTTGCTTTTTACTTCCCTCCGGAATGGTCATCTTCCGGCCCAGAGTTTTTCGAACTGCCGGGAAAGCGATTCCGGCAAAACCGAGTTCTTTCAGGACATCGATCAGTTCAGGGAATTGTTCAGTTAGCTGGTAGACTGTTTTCTTCAGATCAAGTTCCTTCATCCAGCAACCTTCTTTCTCCTTCCAGCGCCCTTACTCCGGTTATATCCTGGGCGACTTCAAGCGTACCGAGATACTTACCATGCTGATCGCGTACAGCATAGAAAACAATATAGATCATCTTGCCTTTCATGTTAATCCAGAATTCGGCAGAATCACGGCTTCCATCTTTAAAGGCATCAAGGATTTTTTCAACCGCTTCAACACTCTGAGGAGGATGACAGTTTTCAACTTTCCGGCCGATTATGGCGCGGGTCCGGACAAATATACGATCTTTGTTTTCCGTGAAGAAACGGACCACATCGTCATGATCAACAAATGTTAAATCAACCGGTAAAGCATTTAGCATATGCACCAGCTGCTTGAGAGTCAGCTGACCCGCAGGCCAGGTAATCTTATTCTCTTTGAATGCAGGTTCTTCGGCAGCCGCTTTTTTCATCGCTTCCACCAGGTGAGAGGTCTCTTCCGGCTGTTCTATAAAGGCATATCCGACCTGATCGCTTTCCTTGAGGATATCAACCCAGTCATCGGTCTGCAGCTTTTCAAGCGAGGTGGGAAAGAGAATATTCTCCTCCTTGAAAATCATCCCATCAACTTCTTCAATCAGCAGGTTCAGATGATCTTCAACAAATTTTTGGGCACTGAGCGTATCTTTGATCTGCTCTATGGCGGAAAAGGCCTGTTTGAAAAGATCTCTTACCTCGTTGTGTTTGCCCCACATTACCTTTGAAGGCCCCATAAACCCGTATCTTTCAAGATAGGGAAACAAAAGCTGTTCCTTTCTTATGTAATGCAGTTCTACATCCTTTAACTTCTCAAGATAGGCTTTGATCTTATCTTTAAAATCTTCCGGGTCTTCTTTTTCAACCTGACCGGCCAGCTCTTTTATCTCGGCAGTAATCTTTTCAATCTCCCTGTTCTCCTGTTTAAAGAGATATACAGGATGTCCGGGACTCTC
Source organism: Bacillota bacterium (assembly GCA_033549065.1). Lineage (NCBI taxonomy): Bacteria > Bacillati > Bacillota > Bacillota bacterium. The sequence continues at coordinate 13,563 of JAWSUE010000016.1, read as the reverse complement.
TTCTTTCCCCATTTCCTCTCTCAGGGATGTTTCGAAAAGAAGGGTATGAACGTTGCAGAATTTCTTTATTTCATCGGGCGACATACCATCGTCGATTAAAGACTGCTCAACCTGGGCAATTTCGAGTGAAGATATACTGCCCACTTCTTTCTCCAGTTTGTTCTTTGCCTCTTCAAAGCTCAACCCTTCATGCAACCCGAGGATAATATCCTTGATCACTTTTTTTTGCTTTTCAAAGCTATCGGCGCTCATCAGGGTAATCTCCTTCTTAAAATATTTTATTGGGATCCGAAAACAATCTGTTACAGTTTAGGCGGTTCGTTAAGCAGCAGCCAATAAAACCCAAGATCCCTCACTGCTACAGTAAATTTGTCAAAATCCACCGGTTTGACTATATAACTGTTTGCTCCCAGGTTGTAACTTTCGATCAGATCCGACTCTTCAGATGAAGAGGTCAACACCACAACAGGTATTTTTTTCAGGATCGGATGCGACTTGACCTCCTGCAATACTTCAAGCCCGTTTATCTTGGGCAGCTTCAGATCAAGAATAATTACTTTCGGCCCATTCTCGATTTGCCTGTCCGAAAATTTTCCCCTGCCAAAAAGGAAATCAAGAGCCTCCTCTCCATCTCCCACTTGGACGACCTTGTTGGCCAGTTTATTCTTCTTTAATGCACGGATAGCAAGTTCTGCATCATTGGGATTATCTTCTACCAAGAGAATCTCAACATCCTGAATATCATACACTACTATCTTCCTCCTTTACCGGCAACGCAAAGTAAAATGCCGCACCACGGTCAATATCTCCTTCAGCCCATACCCTTCCATGATGACGTTCAACAACCCGCTGAACGATAGCCAGGCCTATACCGGTCCCCGAAAATTGCTCACTTTTATGCAAGCGCTGAAAAACTCCAAATATGGTATGCGTATAACGGGAATCGAACCCCACACCATTATCTTTTATATAGTATACATTTTCATAACGATTTGAATAACCCCCTATTTCTATTCTCTTGTCATCACGGGTTCTGGTAAATTTGACAGCATTGCCGATCAGGTTTAACCAGACCTGCCTGATAAGCACGGGGTCACCCCAGGCATGCGGCAGTAATTCGACCAGGAAAGTTAAATCGATCTTATCCTGGGGGGGAACACATTCTTCATAAATTGATAGGACCATCTCCGTCATATCAAAAGTTACAGATTTAATATCAGTTCTGGTTGCCTTAGAAAAAGTTAAAAGATCGGTAATTAACTGATCCATCTGCTCAATATTCTTGCGAATTATACCAACAACTCTCAGACCTTCCTGATCAAGCTTATCTGCATGTTCTTCGATCAAAATTTGAGAAAAACCATCGACAGCCCGAAGCGGCGTTCTCAGGTCGTGTGATACAGAATAGGAAAAGGCCTCCAGCTCCCGGTTTGATGCTTCAACCTGCATGGTCCGCTCCTTGACCAGCTCTTCCATGCGACTCTTTGAAATAAGGGTTTCCCGTAGGTCTGAGGTCATCGTGTTAAAGGTCTTGGTTAATTCACCGATTTCATCTCTACCGGTTACAGGAATTTGATGCTCGAGATTGCCTTTACCAACTTCAGCCGCACCATCTATAAGCTTCAAAATGGGTCGGATCATCCGGTTAGAGAAAACAATTCCAATAACCGCAGCGATCAAGGCCGAAATGAAAGCAATACCAAGAGTCTTATAGCCCAGATCGTAGATTGGCATATAAGCTTCCTGCTGATCAATCTCAGTGATCAAAGCCATGTCAAATTGCTGTATATAGCGGTATGCCCCGATGATAGGCTCTCCACGATAGTCATCATAGTAACCGACCCCGTTATTGCCAGACAGGGCATCTAATACCCCCTCTGTGTAAACCTGCTCTTTCAGGATATAATCGCTGCCGTACAAAGGCTCTGTTATAAAAAAATGTTGATCATTAACAAGGTAAGTATCCTCGCTGGCTTTTAATTCACTTGACTGTTTAATCAGTTTTTCCAGTTCATCGATTCTGAGGTGGGCAGCCAAAACAGCAATAATATTACCGTCCAGGTCAAGCAAAGGAGTTGTTACTGTAATCAGGTTTGTTTCGTGATGGTCCGAGTAGTAGAGGTTATGAAAATAGGTATCTTTCTGTCCTTCGATAAAATAAAGATCATTTAAATGAGATTCTCCTTCACATTCAAGGCTTGAAGAGACTATAACCCTTCCTTCCTCCAACTCCATTATAAAGAGTTCTATGTAATCCAGGTTATTAGAAAGGAGGATCTCAAAGTGAACTTTTCGGATATTCGCACTGCTTGCTTCAATTTCCGATTCATCTGAATTCAAAACAAGAGCCGCAGCATTTACTCTAATAAGGGGCCTTTGGGCAAGGATAACAAGATCCCGCATGTTTTTTTCAACCCAGCTAATAACTGCATTTTCCTTGTATAGATTAACCGAAGATAGATGATTGATTGCTTCTTCTTCGATTGCCTGCCGGCCGTTTAAGAAAGATAATATGCCAACAATAGTAATAGGGATAATGGCAATTAAAACAAAAAATACTGATAACCTGACCGACATTTTCAAGGTAGCCAGCCTCCATCTAAGTAGCACTAAAGCTGTAATTTGATAGCAACATTATATCAAATATAGATCTGATTAAATTTTTAAATATTATTTGGAAGAATTTATTCTGCAGATCTGGAAATGAATTCAAGAAATATGGGGACAAGGGTGGGATCAAATTGCGTGCCGGAATTTCTCTTAACTTCTTCAACAGCTTCAGCTTTAGTTTTTTCCTCATTGTAGGGTCGTTTATTGGTCATTGCATCGTAAGCGTCGACAATAGATAGTATGCGGCATTCAACGGGTATTTCTTCACCCTTCAGCCCCAGTGGATAACCCTGACCATCCCATCGTTCATGATGTTTCAGAATTAATTCTGCCACACTTGCAAGATCCGGTGATGATGAAGCGATGCGAAATCCCTTTTCGGGGTGACCGCGCATAACTTCCCATTCTTCTTCGTTTAACGGACCTGGTTTGAAAAGAATCGTATCGGGTATTCCTACCTTGCCCAGGTCGTGCACCTGGGCCAACAGAGCCAGGTCGGCAAGCTGGTGAGATGAGAGGTTAAGCTTTTCGCCGACAGCCCGGCACAGTTCTTCCAACCGGCGAGCATGGCCTTCGGCAATATAGTCTCGTTCGGCCAGGGCTGCCAGAAGGCTCTGGACAATTTTACTGCGACTGCTTGTGCTGCTGTAAAGTTTATCACGATACATCATATCATCAGCCCGCTTAAAGAGATCTTTCAAGGAAATTTCGTTACTTTCGGTAGTCGCTACACCAAGTGAGATACCAATGGGTAAGTCCTGATGGGTGAGATTATACTGGTTGGCATTTTCCCTGATCCTGCGGACAACTTTTTCCCCGGTAGCCTTATCGGTATGTAATAATATGGAAGAAAATTCGTCGCCGCCAACCCTGACCAGGATATCGGATTCACGTAAAGAATCCTTCAGAACCTCGGCACAACCGATTAAGAGCCGGTCTCCCGCGTTATGGCCCATAGTATCATTAACCAGTTTCAATCCATCCAAATCGGCAGAAATAATTGTAATTGGATATTCACGGCTGTTGTCCAGGCGTTTTAACTCTGCCTCAAAGTAGGCCCGGTTGTGAATTCCGGTGAGCTGATCGTGTAAGCTAAGATATTCCAAACGCTGCTCACGCTCGATTCTCTCCGTCACATCTTTTCCGATACCCTTGAAACCGGTAACATAACCCTCTTTATCCTTGTTTAATGATATTGAAATTTCCCCGTACCTGACAGAGCCGTCCTTGCGCAGCATCTCCAGAATCAATCCTCGTTCCGGTTGACCGGACAGGAAGACATTATGGAATGTCCTGAAAGCAGCTTCAGGATCTTTATATAACTTTTTGTAGCTTGTCCCGATGATCTCATCCAGGCTGTATCCCCCGAACAGGCGGCAGGCTGCATCATTGCAGTAGGTTATATTCCCGGAAAGATCGGCTTCATAATAGCCTTCTTCAATTGTAGCCAGAATCTCACGGTAGCGATCTTCCGATTCTTTCAAAGCTTCTTCCGTTTCATTTTTTATAATAGCCCCTCCGATAATTTCAGCAACTACCTTGATCAGGGAAATCTGCTGTTCAGACCAGTTTTGCTTTTCCTTAACTGCATCTATGCCAAAAAATCCAATAACCTTTCCTTCCCTGATCATCGGTAACGTCAGCAGAGATTTGATCTCTTCAATCTGAAAATCCTGCTTATCCAACTCGGCTTCGGGAGGCAAAGCTTCAACATCCGGAATGTAAACATATTCGCTTTCCAGCATTTTATTGACCCACCAGGGAGTCTTCTCAACAGGGAAACATTGATTTCGCTCCAGGGTTGAAGCTATTCCGGCTGCATACCATTCATGGTTTACATCCATAAACAGGCCGTCATCACTGAAGCGGAAAATATAGCTGCGGTCGGCTTTGAAAAATTTGCCGCTCATTTCAAGCGCAAAGTTAATGGTTTCATTAATTTTTTCACTCGTATTGTTAACAAAAGCAGAGGATATATCGGCAACCATGCTTTCAAACTGATAGAGATACTGCAGTTCCTCTTCAGTTTCCCTGCGATCGGTTACGTTACGAATAATCGATGTAACCTCATCCGGCCCGGTGGCAATCATCCTTGCTTCGAGAAAACTCTTCTTGTCATCAATTGGATAGCTATATTCAACAAGTTGAAGTTTACCTGTTTCAAGCGCTCTCTTGATTCCTCCCATAACTGCTGAAGCGACCTCCGGGTCCAACAGTTCAGTGACCACACTGCCGATCAGCTGACCTGCTTCGTAATACTTTTGCCCCCGATGAGTTAACTGACGCGCCCCTTTTATTTCAGCATCCAGGATAACTCCGTTGCGGCTATATCGGACCAGCATATCCGGAATGGCATCAACCAAGCCGCGGTTGCGGGCTTCGCTCTCTTCCAGTTTCCGTTCATACTCTATACGCCGGGTGATATCTTCCCCGACTGTAAAATATTCCTTCAGCTGTCCTTCCGAATCAAATACAGCCCTGTTCTTCCAGCTGTACCAACGCGATTTAATGCAATGATCGTAGGTAATCACGGAGTTTTCCGGAGTTAAAGATTGCAGACCTTTCCAAACCTGATCGCGGTATTCATCAGGTACAAATTGAAAAAAATCACTGCCGACAATCTCGTCGCGCGAACTACCGATAACTTCACAACTGGCATCATTTACATAGGTGATTTTACCGTCCGGTGAAATCCTGGTGATCAGGGCTGGGATATCTTCAGCCAGAGCCCTGTACCATTCACGACTCTGTTCCAAAACTTTTTCAGCTTTTTTCCGTTCAGTAATATCGCGCATAACAGCGAGCAAAATAATTTCTTTACGAATAGTCAATGAGGCAAGTTTGATTTCCGTATCAAGAAGAGAACCGTCTTTACGCTGGTGCTGCCAGTAAAAAGACTGTTTTTCTCCCTTCAGGGCGGCCCTGATATAACATTGGGCTGCGTCAGCAGACTTCCGTCCATCGGGCTGGAAGGGAGGGGAAAAATCTCCGGGGGAACGACCGATGATTTCATCGCGACTGTAACCCCACATGCGGCATACTTCATCATTGCAGTCGATAAATATGTCGCTTAAGAGGAAAATGCCGTCGGTGGAATTCTGAAAAAGCGCCTTATATTTCTCTTCATTTTCCTTTCGGTCAGTGATATTATGAACAATCTCAACGATCCCGCTAATTTCTGCGGATTTATCACGAATGGGATAAGAAAATAGCTCAAGCCACCCGGTTTGTTTTCCATTTTGGACAAGAGCAACCTCTTCGACTGCAGGTTTTCCGGTTTTAAGGGCTTTTAAGGTAGGGCATATTTTACAGGGGGAATCCGTCATGTGATAAGCTTCATAACATTTTTTACCAACCAGGGGAGCAGCATGGCTGTACCAATCGTTCATTACTTTATTGACCTTTAGAATAGTCAGATCTGTTGATAATATACTTATTCCATCCTGGACGGCATCAACAGCAACCTGAAGTATATTATCGGAATCGTGAAAGTTTTGATCTTTCTTAACAGCCATAATCTAACCCCCGGGGAGCATCAAACTTACTGAATCATTGGTAATAATATAACAGTATGGGCAAAAATGTCACATTATTCAGGTTTACTGCTGGAATAAAAAGTTGTCAACAACCCCGTCCCCCTGACAGGAAAAGGGGTTTAAATCTTATCTTTGAGGATATTTGTGCCTTTAAGGTCAGCATGTATATCTGTATCTGAGTCGTCGATATATTTAAAAAGGTACCCGCCTGATTCGAACTCATCCCCGGGATGAATATCTTTCCGGGAAAAAACTTTACCATCTACAACCATAATACCCGGTGGTGTGCAGGCAATTTCAGTCCGGACAGGTAATCTACGGCTGAAAAGCGCTTTCCATCCCCGCCAGAACCGGGGCAGGTGATCATTCCAGCTGTTATTTATTACCAGATCGTGGCTGTACTCCCGACTGTCAAAGCTATAATCAGCCAGATTATTTTCAGGGTCAAAGGAGATAACTATTTCATTTTTCAACCCCAGATCCAAATCCAACCGATACTCTTGATGTTTTTTCTTCGTCGGTCCCGGCTTCTTTTCAGATGCTGAGTATTGCAGGCATCCTTTAACTTTAATCTTCGGCAGCAGGTAGAAGCGGTAGAGCAAGCTGCCGCCGCCGAAAACAACTCCGACAATCAGTACCAGCCCGGCCAGGATAAATCCTACTCCAAGACCCAGACCCGTATAGCGTTCGCGAAAGGCTTCTCCCCGGGTGAGGATTTGTGCTCCCACATCGAGGGCATCGGGTGAAATGGGGGTCATTCCATCTTCAACGGTAAAATTCAACGTGGCATAAAGTTGCCCATAGTCGGCTGTTTCAGCGATTTCTGTTTCCAGGTTGAACAGGACTTCTTCTCCGGGCGGAACGATCACCCGGTCCTGCAGCAGCTTAATATCTTCGCTATCGCTTGAAATACGGACGGTCTGGGTAAAAGGAGACCTGCTGATCAGTTCGAGAGGGATAACCAGGATCTCCCCCGGTTCAGACCAGAGCTCCTCGGGAAGGGCATGCACCACAAGTTCTCCAGGCTCTACCACGGTAAAACCGAAGCTTTTTTTAAGAATGAAATTGGCATCACGGTAAGTACCGGTCGCTGTCAGCAAGGCTTCGGCCGTCCCCTCCCGGTCAAAAACAATCCGGTTGGACCAGATGCCGTCACCGGCCCGGCTGTTGCCATGCTCACGGTTTCCACTGTCAAAAAGTTCTACCTCAACTCTGGCTCCGTCGCGGTATTCAAGGTCGAGGGTCATCCTTTCAACCTGCAGGTGAGGACCCTGCTGCATCCTCTCTCCACGGCTGGCCAGCGATACGCTGATCACCATCTCTTCGCCCAGGCGCAGGCCTTCACGGTCGACCCAGAAATCGGTGGTCAGGGCCGGCAGAGCCCTAAGCTGAATGGGCGCTGAGTTCTTAGATATTTCTTCGCCATCCTTTAAAAGGGTCCATTCAAGCCGGTATTCACCCGGCTGTTCAGTATCCTCAAATGTACCCCTGAAGCTGTTACCTTCCCTGGTCATGGCGACCGCTGCCGGCGAAGTTTCCCCGGGAGCCGTAACCTGCATCTCTACCCTGAAATCGGCGTCGACATAACGTTCCCTGGTTATTACCTCCATCCTGATTTCAAGTGGTTCAGCGAGCGGATAGTGGGCATCGGGATCGGGCTCCATGAGCAGCGCTTCCAGGTAAAGATCGGCATTGCCGAGCAGCATCACCTCTCCGCTGCCCTCTATTTCGACTTCCCAGGTTCCGTAATGCTCTTCCAGGGGGCGGGAAAGAATCAAAGTGCGGTAGCTGCTCCGGCCACCCAGCAGAAGTTCTTCTATTCCCGCAGCTGAACCTGCCGGAGGTCTGACTGTTACAGCGGACTCGAGAGCCTCTTCAGCCGGAGAGCTGACGATTACAATGTTTACCTGGCGGATAAATTCCTGCACCTCAAAGGTAAATGTTTCTGTTATACCAGCCCCGAAATCAATGGATTCTTCCAGGAAACTGCGCCTGTCCTTTAACACTTCCAGAGCCCGGTAAAAGGTAACCAGCAGTTCGGCTGGATCGGAGAGGATGTAATACTGGCCGCGGGTTTCAGCGGCTATCTGCCTGATCACTTCGGGATCGATTTCAGCGCTGAATCCCACCGTGTAAACAAGAATACCATCGCGGGAGATCAGCTCCACCTCTTCCCAGAGTGATTCCATGTAACCCGCCATAAAATCCTGATCATCCCGGCTGCCCGGGTAAGGGTCAGGCTCGCCATCGGTAAGAAGCAGTATTACGGGAGTTTTCCGGCCGATATCCGTATCGGCAAACTGGCTGTGGGCAAGTTGAAGGCCGGCAACAAAGTCGGTATCACCACGGGGATCCAGTTCGGTTGAGAGCTTCTGAATTAGCGCTTCTTTAGCAGCCGGGCTTCCTGCCGGCGCTAGGGGGATAACCACTTCAGCCCTGTCATCAAAGGTTACCACCCCCAGGAAATCGTCGGCCCCAAGAAGATCAATAAAAACACCCGCTGCCGTTTCACGCAGGCGCAGCGGGTCGGTATATGACATACTGCCCGAAATATCAATCACCAAGATCACGGCAAGGTTGTCGAAGGGGCTGGGCTCAACAGAACCTGAAGGCAGCATTTCTGTAACCTGTACAGGTGTCTCTTCTTCCTGGGCTCTCAGGGTAGTGGAGCCCGGTAAAAATAGGCTTACTACCAGCGCCAGGCAGAGAAGCAGGCCAACCAGGCTTTTCTGTTTCTGCCTAACCACAAACCAACCTCCTTGCCGGTTATGTTTAATTTTTTTCTCCATTGATTGATCATAATTATTATACCATGTGACCGACTCAGAGCATGGTCGCGAACATCTGGAATATTCTAATAACCGCCGGGCCGAGAATAACAACAAAAAGTGATGGGAAAATAAAGAAAATCAGCGGAAAAATAAGCTTTACAGGTGCTTTCATTGCTCTTTCTTCAGCTTGCTGACGGCGGCGCTGGCGCATATAATCGGACTGAACCCTCAGGGTGCCAGCAATATTACTCCCTAACTGTTCAGACTGGATTACTGAACTGATGAAGCTACTCAATTCATTTACCCCGGTTCGGCGGGCAATCCCCCGCAGAGCCGACTCCCTTGTTCCACCCATTCTTATCTCATCAAGTGCTCGCTTGATCTCCACGCTAAGCGGCCCCGGCATCTTTTGGATTACTTTTTTTAAGGCCATATCAAAACCGAGACCTGCTTCCACGCTTACAAGCAGGAGGTCCAGCATATCCGGTAGAGCACGGCGGATCTTTTTCTGCCGTGTTTCTCCCATGCTGTTGATTATTCCTGAGGGGAGGAATATACCGATAAAGGTCAGCAAAGCTACAAATATGATTGCCCTAATACCACCAACCAGGAATAATCTTAATATCAAAATTGATAAAACAAAGAAGGCTGCACCAAGCAAAAACTGTATCGCAAATAAACCTTGGAAGCTGATATTCCATGGAGTCCCGGCGTACAAAATTCTTTTTTCCATCCGCAAGCGGAATTCACCTGGCGCCAGCTTGCCAAGTCTATGGCCCAGCCCGCTTAAAATTGGAATGATAACCCGTTCCACAAAAGGCAAACGCAGCATATCTTCAGCATCTACTTCATCATGCATGCTGCGGATGACAGTTAGCCGACCTTTAACCTGGTTTTTGCGGTAGGTCAGAATAAAACCTGTAGATATAACCAGGAATGTTATAGCAATAAATGTTAGCACTGTCAAAATAACGGTCATAACATCACCTTCTTCTTAAACGTCGATGGCCACAATTTTGCGAATAATAAAAATCCCAACAACTTGCATGCAAATCGCACCAGCAATGAGTATAATACCAATAGGTTCTTGCACTAAGGTAAGAATATAGTCTGGATTTAATAATACAATTACCCCAGCAATAAAGATGGGTAGCAAAGACAATATTATAGCTGAAATCCTACCCTCGGCAGTCAGCGTTCTGATCTCACCCTTGATTCGCACCCTCTCTCTTATGGTATGTGATATACTGTCAAGGACTTCGGCCAGATTCCCACCAACCTGTCTCTGGATCAACAGAGCAGTAACCAGCAGTTCGAGATCATCATTTTCCACCCGATCCAAAAGATCGGTTAATGCTTCATCCATCGGTTTGCCAACCCTGTTTTCCCTTAAAACTCGTGAAAACTCTACCGCTAGCGGCGGTTCCATTTCACGCACCACAATTGACACAGCCTGGGGGAAGCTGAAACCGGCCCGCAAACCGCTGGAAATAATATTCAGCGCTTCGGGGAGCTGTTCTGTCATCTGTAATGAACGTTTTCTCTTCTTTGAATTGATTATCATCCCGGGGATATAGAGCCCGATTAAACCACCCAATAACCCCAATAGCACAGAGTCGCTAAGTAAGAAAACAACGAGATAAAAGGCCACCCCTACCAATAGGGTCAACCCGACAAATTCCTCAGCTCTCATGAAAACCTGGGCTTTGATCAGGTTGGATTGGATATTCTCAAACCGGTTTTTACGGGGGATAACCCTGCCGATCTGGCCTAAAACCCATAGAAAGTCAGATTTGAAGTCGGCCTTTTCCACATTCTGCCCGGCTGTCCCATCTTCAACTGCAGTTGCTTTGTCCAGCCTTGAAAGGATAACTGTCCTTGAACTGAAAAAGGTCATATAGAGCCCAACAACAAAAAGAATAACAGATAGAGAGGCACCAACAACCAGATATATAGTCTCCATCAACTGCCCCCCCAGCGTACTTTTTCAGTTTCTTCACCTTCAAATATCTTCATCGGCAGCGATTCACCGGAAAGCTGGATCTTCTCAATAAATTTTGGAATGATCCCCGTAGGTAAGTGTTTGCCGGTTACAAATCCCTTTTCATTTAACCCGGAATGTTTAAAGATAAACAGATCCTGCATGGTAATCATATCACCTTCCATGCCGACCACTTCACTGATCTTAAATAGCTTTCTCGTTCCGTCTGAATAGCGCTGGATATGAATTATCAGGTCGATCGCCGCCGCAACCTGTTCCCGGATTGCCCTGATCGGCAGATCCATCCCCGCCATTAAAACCATTGTTTCCAAACGGGCCAAAGCATCACGGGCTGTATTAGCATGGACTGTCGAAATAGAGCCGTCATGACCGGTATTCATCGCCTGCAGCATATCTAGGGCTTCCCCACCCCTGGCTTCACCGACAACAATCCTGTCGGGTCTCATCCGAAGAGAGTTGATCACCAGGTCACGAATGGTTACCTGCCCCTTTCCTTCAATATTAGGCGGCCGACTCTCCAGTGATACAACATGATCCTGTTTCAACTGCAGTTCCGCCGCATCCTCGATGGTCACGATCCGGTCTGTATTGGGAATAAAACTGGAAAGGACATTCAAGGTAGTGGTTTTTCCGGTACCACTACCGCCGGAGATAATAATATTTAACCTGGCCCGCACACAGGCCTTCAAAAACTGGGCGATATCCTTGGTCATCGTCCCAAAGCTGATCAGATCCTCGGAAGTATAGGGGTCTGTGGCAAACTTACGGATAGTAATGGTGGGTCCCTTGATCGCCAGCGGAGGGATGATCGCATTTACCCTTGACCCGTCCGGCAGACGGGCATCAACCATGGGTGAACTTTCATCTATTCTTCTGCCCAGGGGGGTAATTATCTTATCAATGGTATGCATCACGTGTGCATTATCCCTGAAATTAATATCCGCGTGATAGAGTTTACCTTCACGTTCAACATATACCTGGTTCGGCCCGTTGACCATGATTTCTGTTACGGTCGGGTCATTGATCAAAGAGTTTATTGGACCAAAGCCGAATATTTCATCGGTTACCTGCTTGATTACCTTCTGCCTATCTACCTGGGACAGGTGATGGGACTGCTCACGCAGAACATCCTCCATAATATCAATAATCTGTCCCTGGATCTGTTTTCTCCGCTTCAGGTCGCTTGCATCCAGGTTGGCATAATCTTTTATGGTATCGATTATCCTCCGCAGGGTTTCCCAGGATATATCGCTGAGCAGCCGGCTTCGTTCCGGGGCAACCGGACTCGGCCTGCGGCTGTCTTCACTTTTAGCCTCTATTTTCCCCGGGTAAGGCTGTTTCGACATCATCAACTTTTCGCCTCCTGGTAAACTTCTTCACTTTCAGCTTTTCGGGCCGCTTTTTCTTTCCATGATTTTTCAGAACCACTGATCTGAACTGCCAGATCGTAAAACCCTCTGCTGATCTTTGAGCGGGGATAAAGGGTTACCACCGGTATACCCTGGTTCATTGATGAACAAACCAGTCGGTGATCAGCCTGAAGGGCTCCGAAGACTTTACTGTTCAGGGTAACCTCCACATCTTTCAGCTTTATATCATCACGGGAGTCAACTTTATTAAGTAACAGCTTGATTTTAGCAGGGGGATATTTTAGCAGGGCAAAGGTATTCAAACAGGATTTAATGTTGCGCAGGGCAACCACTTCGGGAGTGGTGATAAGCAAAAGCAGATCAGCCTCCTGCAGGGCCGGATCGACCGGAGAATAGAACCTGGCAGGCATATCTACCACAACATAGTCAAAAGCATTCTGCAGCAACCTCAAAATAAAACTGACATGCTCGGCAGTTACAAATTCGGTCATCTGGGGCTGAGCATTGGCCGCCAGCAATTTTACACCGGAACTGTGTGGAATCAGGTAGCTTTCCAGAAGATCCTGATCGAGATGGGCAATTTCGTTAACCACATCGGAAATGGTAAACTTGGGGATGATATTCAGGGCCAGCGCAGCATTACCGAAGTCGAGGTCCAGGTCAACCAGGGCTACCCTGTTGCCGTTATACTCAGCCAGGGAAACTGCCAGGTTGGTAGCAACAAAGGTCTTTCCGATCCCACCTTTGGTGCCGAAAACCGTGATCATCTTTCCCTGGTTTGCCTTTTTGCGCATCATCGGTTTGCCCTGGTGCATTGCCTGCTTCTTTCGTTCCAGCTGGTAGCTGCGGTAAAGCGAATCAACCAGCTTCGAGGGAGTAAAGGGGTATAACAATACATCCTTGGCTCCGCTGAAAAGAGCCTGGCGCATTGTCTCTTCCTTAAGTTCATACTCCATTATAACCACGGCGACACCGGGAAACTGCTCTGCTATCTTTTCAGTAAGGCTGTAACCATTCCCCGATATTTGAGCGTTCACCAGGACTACATCAACATGGCTTTCATCCAAAACCTGCAGGACATCCTCTGCGGTGTTTGCACCATCGGTAGCGCTGATGTATTCAACATTGGCCAGGGCTTCATTGATACTATCCCTCTCTTCACCCTGCACTCCGGCAACCAGTACTTTGATCTTTTCCAATTTGATCACCTCATTCTGAAATCTTCGAAATTGCTGATGCCGTAATCTGCAAGAGGAAGGATAACTTCGTCTGCT
>JAWSUE010000015.1 GCA_033549065.1 Bacillota bacterium | reverse complement strand
GACTTGTTCCGAAATCTAAAAAGAGCCACTATGCAGTTTTGAAGGAATAGCGGTCAGATATCAGAGTGCCAGAGAAAAAAGGATGAAAAATCTTTATCGGGCACACCGACTTCTGACCTCTGACCTCCAGCTTTCTGGTGGGCATCGCGGAGGGGCAACACCCGTTCCCATCCCGAACACGGCAGTTAAGCCCTCCAGCGCCGATGGTACTCGGGGCGCAAGCCCCCGGGAGAGTAGGTCCCCGCCAGGAAATATTTTCACCAAAGGCCTCCCTCGAACACAGGGAGGCCTGCTTATATCCACCCACCCCAATAAATTAAGTGTACGTTTTAAAGCCTGTCCACTTTTCGTACACTTATTGTATTTAAATAATTGGTAGACAAGTGATACTGATAACAATAAAATATCTTCATTAATATAAATGTTTAAAATGAGGCTTACTATATGAGCTACATAAAAGGATTTTTGCTGGGAATGACTTTACAGCTATCGTTGGGACCGGTTTTTTTTGCAGTACTGCATAAAGCGATCACCGAAAACAGCAGGGAAGCTTTTAAAATGGTTTTAGGAGCGGCTATTATAGATGCATGTTACATTGGTTTATCCTTTACCGGTATAGTGCTTCTTCTGCAGATTAAAGCTTTAAACAGTGCAGTGCTTGCTATCGGAGCATCTGCCCTGGCTTATTTTGCTATTAAATATTTCCGAAGAGCTGCGGGGAGTCGAAACACAGGAAAAAACAAGGAAATCATAAATTCTGATCGTATAAACGAACAGAATAGAGGAGGATCCAGCTTGACCTACGGCTTAAAACTAACTGCCCTCAATCCGATGACAATCATATTCTGGTCAAGTACTTTTGGAGCTCTGATTACAACAGGGATTTTATCCGGAACTAGTGAATCTATCTTATTTGCAACCGGTTGCGTTACAGCTACAGTATTTTTCCTTGGTGGTGTAAGCTTTCTATCACCTTTCGTTCCTTTCCATAAATTAGGCAGGATAGAAAGCTATTTTGATTATTTCGTCGGCATAGTTCTGATTATATTTAGTATTTTGATGTTCTATCGGTTTTTGAACTCTTTAATCCATTAAATGCCGATAAATTCTAAAAAAACCTTATTTTTGGTTGACATCAGGTGCGGTTTACTATTATAATTTATTATCATCTTTCTAAGTGGCAATTTTACCCAAATAAGTTCTCTGCAACAAAATATCTCTGAAATGGATGTTATTGGGCAGCATGTTTAGATGTTAAGGGGGTGGGGAGCTAAACTTCAATATATGGAACAGCCTTAAGCAACATCAATTATCACTAATTCGGGCATTATTTTGTTTTATTAAGGTTAATAATTTATTAAGGGGGTTTGAAAATTGAAGAGTAAGTATTTTGTACTGCTAGTTTTAGTTCTTTTTGCCGCTGCGATGATAGCCGGTTGTGGCGGACCGAGTGACAGCGGTGATGATGGTGAACCGAGTGGAGATCTTACTACTCATACTATCGTCGGTATATTCCCGCTAACCGGTGTGTTAAGCACATTTGGTGAAAACAGCGCTGAAGTTGCAAGACTGGCTGCTGAAGACATCAATGCTTGGCTGGAAGCTGAAGGCAGGGACTGGCGTTTGCGGTTAGAGATTGACGATACCGCAACAGAAGGTCCGGTTGGTCTGCGTAAAATGCAGAGTTGGTATGGTGAAGGTGTTCATTTCTTCGCTGGTCCTCAGGCCAGTGGTGTTGCCCAGGAGTGCTTAGCTTTCGCTAACGCAAACCAGATCCTTTATGTTTCACCTTCTTCAACATCACCGGCGCTCTCTATTGCCGATGACTGGTTATTCCGTTTCTGCACCACTGATGAAGTGCAGGGCCCGGCTATTGCAGCTGCAGCCCAGGCTGCCGGTGTGGAGCACTTAATCTTCGGTTGGCGCACAGATACCTGGGGTGATGGCCTACAGGCTGCTGCAGAAGCATCAGCAAGAGAACTGGGAATCGCTGTAGACAGCAATAAACTTGGTTATGACGTGCTACAGGAAGCTTTTACTTCTGAAGCTGCTCTTCTTGATGGTTATGTGTCCGAAGCCGTAGCATCGGGAGTACCTCTAGAAAAAATAGGCTTTAACGTAATCGGGTTTGAAGAAGTAGTACCTTTCATGCTTGAAGCAGCAAAATATCCGCAGTTACGGGAAATTTACTGGATCGGCAGTGACGGAACTGCTTTTTCCGAAGCTCTTCTCCAGACTCAGGGTGCACCAGAGTTTGCACGCGATGTTAAGTTCATCAACTCCATGAACAAGCCTGCAGAACTGACAGTTGAGTCAAACTTCGATCGTGTCAGGGATCACATCCAGGAAAAATTGGGACGTGAAACTGATGCTTACTCATACAACACCTATGATATCGTATGGGTACTGGCAATGTGTATCGACCAGGTTGGATACGACTCTGAAGCAGTCAGAGAAATATTCCCTGACGTTACGAAAGAATGGACAGCAGTATACGGCGCAAGCGGATATATCGAATTGAATGAATACGGTGATCGCGCATTTGCTGATTACAACTATGTAATGCTTGATGAGAACTTCGAATGGTTCATTCCGGGCTATTTCGATGGTCTGACAAGAGAAATCGTCTGGGAAACTCCTGTCTACTAGATTGTTGATAATCTGAAATAAACAAACGGGGGTCGGGGTATGCTCCGGCCCCCATTTAAGGTGGTGAGCTAGTGAGTAACATGCTGGTTACAGAAAATGTTACAAAAGCGTTTGAAGGGTTAGTAGCAGTTAATAATGTAAATATCGTTGTTAAAGAAAATACGTTCACCATGTTGATTGGCCCGAATGGTTGTGGAAAAACCACACTAATCAACTGCTGCACCGGTATCCTGAAACCAACATCAGGCAGGGTGCTTTTTGGTGATATCGATATTACCGGGTGGAAACCTCATGAAATCTACAAGGTAGGATTTGTCAGAAGTTTTCAGATCCCACTGCCTTTTATCGGCTTGACAGTCCTTGATAATATACTCGGAACTATCAGAAATTCCGGTGAAGCTCCCTTTAGAGCTCCTTCAAAACGCAGTTGGGTTGAAGAGGAAGAAAAAAATATTTTATGGGCGATGGAAGTGCTTTCCAAGGTTGGGTTGGACAAGTATTGGAATCTGCCGAGCGGCGCTCTTGGTGCCGCACAGCTTAAACTTCTTGAAGTAGCAAAAGGGCTTGCTTCCGGAGCTAAATTAATTGCCCTGGATGAGCCAATCGGTGGTGTAGACCCGGCATCAGCTCATGAAATCCTTTCGCATGTGGCAGAGTTGAAAGAAAAGGAAAACCTTACCTTCCTGGTCGTTGAGCACCGGATTGATATTGCAGCTCCTTTTGCAGACTATGTATATGCAATGGATTTAGGTAACATCATTTCGGAAGGCACACCCGATAAAGTACTAACAGATCCCAAGGTTATTGAGGTCTACCTGGGTAAGGGGGTAGAGCAATGTTAACTGTTAAAAAACTTAATTCAGGCTATGGAAAACTGCAGGTACTTTTTGATCTTGATATAGAAGTTCCAGAAAAAGAACTTACCGTAGTGGTCGGACCAAACGGGGCCGGAAAGACCACCCTGCTCTGCAGCATTATGAATATTGCCTCTGTTTTTTCCGGAGAAATATTATTGGAAGGCTCTCCATTAAACAACATATCTACATACAATCTGGCTAAACGGGGCATTTCTTATGTTCCACAGATGGGTAATGTATTTGCTGAATTATCAGTTATGGACAACCTACACATGGCCGGTTACTTGATGCCTAAGGATGAAGTTAAGCGTAAAGCTGAAGAGATGACCGAGATATTTCCGGTACTCAAAAAATTTATTCGCCGCCACGCCGGAACACTGAGCGGTGGCGAAAGGCGTATGCTTGCCATAGCTATGGGCTTGATGAAAAATCCGAAATTAATGCTTTTAGATGAGTTGAGTACTGACCTTGCACCGATCATAGCTGAAAAAGTGATGATTGAAGTTGCCAGACTGAAAGACGAGATGGGTATCACCATCCTGATGGTGGAACAGATGGCAAAAAGGGCGCTGGAGATTGGTGACTCAGCCTACCTATTAGTCAGCGGTGAAGTCAGATATACCGGCAAGGCTAGTGACTTGCTAAACGAACCTGAACTTTGCTCGATGTATCTTGGAATCAAGCCTGCATCAGACAAAGAAGGCGGACTGGCTGCACCGAAGTTAGAGAAGGGGAGTGAGTAAATCCGATGGCGCCTTGGATGGCTAGTGGTTTAATTTATGCCAGCAGCCTAGCACTGCTGGCCGGAAGTGTCACATTGTTGTATATTTCTACACGGACTTTTAACTTTGCAGTTGCCAGCATGGCAACAATCGGCTTTTATGTTACATACACAGGGGTTACTCTATATGGAGGCCTGCCTTACCGATATTATCCCATAGTGCTTGTTATCGGAGCGATTGTAGGAGTAATCTGTTACTATACGCTAAACAAACATTTATTACGTCGGCAGGCTGCTGAAATAACCCTGATGATGTCCACACTGGGTTATGACCTCGTGTTACTCTCGTTTATCCAAATGTACGCCGATTACCTGACAAATGCTTACAGGTTGTTCCCCCGCAGAGTGACTATGAACCTCTTTGATTTTGAATTATTTGGAGAGAGGGCAGCAACCTTTATTTTACCAGTCATCGCTGTTACTTTTCTGATGGCGCTGCACTATTTCCTAACCAGAACTAAGTTTGGCGTGGCTATGCGCGCCACTATTGAGAATCCCGTTCTAGCCAGTGCTTCAGGGATCAACTCTGACCGGGTTTACCTGGTATCCTGGATTATTAGCGGATCCATGGCCGGCCTTGGTGGTTCATTTATGTCGATGGCGATGACAGGAACCCCGGTTATGGGTATGTTTACGATTCCCCTGATGTTTGCCGGTGCAATTCTTGGTGGGCTTGGCAGTATCTATGGCGGTATCCTGGGTGGATTTGTCATCGGTATGACGGAATATGCCGGTGTTTATCTACTATCTAAACAATTTGGAGCATGGGTTTTAGGATACAGGATGGGCATTCCGCTGTTCATCATGGCGGCAACCCTGATTATATTCCCCAGGGGCTTAACCGGTATACCGCTTCTTAAATTGCTTGGCTCTTTAGTTGGGAAGAGAGGTGATAGAGCATGACCAACGAAAATTATTTCCAAAAACTATTTAAAAATACAGCTTACCTTAATATCATTATTGTAGTTACGATAATTGTGGTGCTTCTTGCGGTTTTACTTCAAAGCCGCGGTATTTCCATTATCTGGACAATCTTTATTGACTTTGCTATATTCGCGATAATAACGATGAGTTTGAACCTTGAGGTTGGTTATGCCGGTGTTTCTCAGTTCGGACGTGTGGCGGCAGTTATTGCCGGCGCTTTTGCTGTAGGCGCTCTTCCCGGTCGTATAGTAGCCGGTTTTTTGGGCATGCCATCCGGTGCTAATTATGCTTCGGATACCGTTAACTTCAGGCTTGTACCTGAGATAACTGAACTTTTGGCCAATAGTTGGCTTTACTCGATAGGATTTCTACTGTTATGTATTGTAATCGCCGGCATTTCAGGAGCAACTCTTGGCTGGTTGATTTCACGACCGGCTATCCGCCTGAAGGAAGCTTACCTCGGTATTTCCCTTCTAGCATTCGGGGACTTTTTGATGTGGGTCGGTCATAACTGGAAAATAATAGTAGGTGGTAGCACTCCGGTGCACGTGCCTGATCCATTCAGACTTTTTGGCGGCGATCGTTTTGCAACAACCGTTATTGTGATCTTCGTAATTGCTTTCGTCGTATATGTTTATATACAAAGGTTAATAAAGTCTCCTTTTGGCCGAAACATGCGCATGATTCGTGATAATGACGTATCAGCTGCAGCTGCAGGATTGGATGTTGTAAAAGTAAGAACCCAAGTTCTTGTAATCGGTTCAACCCTGGCTGCTATAGCCGGAGGTCTTTATGTTATTTATACCGGTTCCGTTGCCGCTATCGGCTTCACGAGGTTGACATTTACATTCTGGCCCTGGGCATTTATGATGCTCGGTGGAATCGGAAGTAATGTCGGGGTTCTTCTAGGTGTATTTTTACTGACCATTTTGCGGACAATGATCGTAATTTTCCGTTCACAGTGGTTTGGTTTCCTGCTCGCGGTCGGAATTGATCCCCTCTGGTTGGAGTATACGCTAATGGGCCTGGTCATTATGGGTGTCATTCTTTTCTTACCACATGGACTGGTTCCCGAGAAAGTTGAACCAATGCTTCCGGCCAGCCAAGTAAGAAAAGTATTGGAGAAAAGGCAGGCAGCAGCAAGTTAATGTATAAGTAGTTTTATTAGTAATTCTGATTTCAGAAAAAGCAGAGCCACGATATTTGGCTCTGCTTTTTAGTTTAATTTTTCCTGTCATGTTTTTCGAAATATAATAAAGCCAGTTGTTAATTTAGAATTTATTAACAGATATCTTTTTTAAGTTTTCTGATATGAGGTTTATGAAATTTCATAAATCAGCTGGCTATTGGTGTTTCTTTGACTTCTTTTCTGCTGAAGAAAATGTTTCGGATGGTAACAGTTGAGATAACGACAATTCCTCCAAGTATCGCCCATTTCCCCGGGGCTTCACCAATAATTAAAAAAACCCATATGGGGTTCAGAAGCGGTTCGATAGTTTGGACCAAAACAGCGTCTAATGCTGTAACATATTTAATGGCGGTCGAATATAGCACAAAAGGCAGGCCAAGCTGAAAGATTCCGAGATAGAAAAGAGGCAACCAACTACTTCCGGTTGGTGGATCCTGAAAAATAAATGGAGCACAAATCAAGGCTGTAATTATATTGCCGAGAATAATAGTTTCAGTTGGAGATTCTTTTTTTTGCATACGGAGGAATATAATCATAAAGGCAAAGGTTCCTGCGCTGATAATAGCCAGAACATTGCCCCAGAAACCACCCGTAGTAAGTTTATCAAAGAAAAATAAAGCCATCCCACCCACAACAAGAGTGATAATTATCCAATCTATCCGTGATACAGCTTCACGAAGCAGCCAGGCGCCCAATAAAGCAGTAAAAACCGGTACTGTATATTGTAATAGAATTGCGTTTGCTGCAGTGGTTAGCTTGGTGGCGGTCACAAAGGTAATGACCGTTACAGAATAGGCAACCGCTCCGGCAATCTGGGGAAATGACCACCTGAAACGAAGTTTTTTATTGATCAGAGTAATCATCAGTAAAGCAGCGATCAGACTTCGTGTTCCCGCTATGGTTAAAGGGCTTAGATCGATCAACTTAATGAACAAACCACTTGTACTCCAGAAAGCTGCCGCAATAGCCACGGAAATTATTGCCCTGTTACGGGTTAAGAGCTTTCCTTCCAGCAGTGCTGTTACCAAAATATGCCTCCTGATAAAATGTATATTTGCTTGACTATAAAACAGGCCGTTACAAATATATCATTATCGTCCGGAGAGAGCAATTGCCGGTATTTCAGGACTATGATATGATCGCGATATGGCCCGAAATTCGGTAAAAATAGGAATAGTGATGCTGATTGGCTGGGTAATCCCCCTGGTTGGGCTAATTCTGGCCTGTATCGGTCTTTCAATGGGTATTTCCAGCTACCGGCTGGAGAGAAGCTCGATGGCAAAGTCGGGTATCTTCCTGAACGGACTGGGGCTTATACTTGCAGTGCTGAATATTGCAGTCAGTATCTACCTGTTGAGATCAGGAGTGTTTAATTCTCAGCTTCTAATGGAAACATTTAATTAGTATCAGATTGAAATTACTTTCCCTGCATTCAATAATAGATCGGAAATATCATACATATTGCTGACCTGTCCGGCCCGATGCTCCTCTTTAAGTTGATAATAGTCCAGACATGTTCCACAGACCAGGATGATTACCCCTTTAGCTTCGAGCTCTTTTAGCTCTTCTGATACAGGTGACGATTCTATACTGAGCCTGACACCGGAATTCATGAACACAATAGCCTGCGGCAGTTCTTCACGTTGGGTAAGGGTATATATGAAGTTTCGCATTAAAAGCTGACCGAGTTCGGTACTGCCGCTGCCCAGTTCATTTGTGCCGATGAAAAGAACCGGTTTTACATCAGTTTTCAAAATATCTTCGGGTTTGTCCGGTTTGGAATCTATGTTGGGATCCGACTGGATAGTGACTTCGTAATAACCGGATTTTTCCTGCCAGTCTGCTTTTTTACCCCGGTTGCGGGCATAACGCAGGACATTTTCCCTGGCTGTTTCATTGTCAACGAGAACGACTAGCCCTTTCAAAGGCTCCTCTGAGATTGCTTTTTTGGTTCTAATAACAGGTTCGGGACAATTAAGTCCCCTGCAGTCGATCGATTTCATCTTATAACCCCCAATTAAGAATAACTTATGATTTAGTAGACAAGCTGATAATATCTTTAAGTGCCCCGGCAAGATAATCCACATCTTCTTTGCTGGTAAAATATCCGGGGCTTAACCTGATTGTTCCCTCGGGAAAAGTACCGATCGCCTGGTGGGCAAGCGGTGCGCAGTGAAGGCCAGTGCGGCATAATATTCCGTAGCTTGATTCGAGGATAAAACCAACCTCGCCACAGTCAGCATTGTCGATGGTTATACTGAGCACCGGTGAGCATAAACCGGAATCTTCAGGGCCATAGATGTTCAGGCCATCAAGTTTTTTTAATTTTTCAACCATGTATGACCGGATCATAACTTCATGATCTCTAATTTTCTCTATCCCGATTTCGTCTATAAACCTGATTCCTTCTAGCAATCCTGAAAGACCAGAACTATTCAGTGTTCCCGCTTCCAATCGTTCCGGCATGCTTTCAGGGTGAAGATCAGATTCAGACTGGCTTCCCGTACCGCCCTCACGCAGTGGTTTCAGTTCGATTCCCTTTTTAACGTATAAGCCGCCTGTTCCAGTCGGTCCGAGCAGGCTTTTATGTCCGGTGAAAGCCAGTAAATCAATATCGTCGGCTGAAACATCTAAATTTAATGTACCTGCGCTCTGGGCTGCGTCAACGAGAACCGGTATATTTCTTTTATGCGCAGATTCAATCATTTCTTTCAGAGGGATGATTGTACCTGTAACATTGGATGCATGGTTAACGATCAAAAGTCTGGTATTACTCATGTATGAAGCTTCAAGGGAATTGAGATCCGGGTATCCTTCGGGAGAGCAGGGAACCATGGTAGTGGTAATTAACTGCTCATTTCGCAGTCTACCGAGCGGTCGTAAAACCGAGTTATGTTCCATGGCAGTGAATAAAACGTGATCTCCAGCCTCCAGTATTCCCTTGATAGCAATATTTAAAGCATCAGTTGCATTCAAAGCGAAGACGACCCTGGAGGGATCCGGAATTTTGAATAATTCGCAGATAGCCACCCTGGTATTGTAGATTAACCGGTCTGATTCGAGTGTCCGGGTATGCCCTGAACGTCCGGGGTTGCCGAAAGCATTACGCATGTAATTTTCCGCTGCCCGGTATACTGCTTCCGGTTTTGGCCATGATGTTGATGCATTATCAAAGTACAGGTTGTGATTATTAATCATCATTTTCTCAACTTTCGGTTCTATATGTTAACTTTTCGATAGTCGGTGTCTGAAGACCGAACTCCTCAAGCCTGTAGAACCCTTCCAGTTCAAGGCTGTTTTGAAGCAGATATTGCCTGATTTCCGATATGGCTTCACAGCTGCAACGTAAAGCTGTCCCGCAGCTGGAACTGATCACCCGCGGAACGGGGACCATTTTAAATGGAAATGTCCCATTTTTAAGTAAACTCTCGGCGCGGATAGCAAAATATGTTGTAGGAAATGTAATATAGCAGTTGGAAGCCATTTTATCTCCTTCTTAAAGCAATCTTTATGCATTATACCTTAAAGTTTCACCGGGAGCCATTATCCAAATTAACTTTTTGCATCAATCTGAGTTTTTGATTCAATGCAAAAAGATTAATGGCTCCCGGCTTACCTACATTTTCTATATCTATTTGGTTATTTTTAATATGAAATCGTCACCATCGGCATCAACAGTAACCTGCCAACCCATTGATTTTGCTGCTCTGCTTACATTGTCCCGGGCTACTGCGTTACTAACCACAACCGTAACCACTTCTCCTGAAGATTGCTGAAGAGCGCTCCTGGTCATCATAACTGGTTCGGGACATGAAAGTCCCCGGCAGTCAACCATATCTGACATTTTCAATCCTCCCCCGTAAGATAAGATTAATCCTGATCATGAAAACAAACTATCAGCTGACCTTGAACTTTATATTTCCAAAACTGATAAAAAATAAAACAGCCAGCGAGATAAATACGATCCACTGTCCTGCCGGGGGTACACCTGCAGGGCTTCCAGCTAAACCGAAATTATGCATGAAAGCTGCACCGGCAAACATTCCGAATACGGTGATCAGAGCATCGCTCTGGCCTTCTCCGGATAGGATCAACTGCCGAAAGGGACAACCACCAGCCAGAACTGCCGCCCATCCGACCACGGTCATACCTAGAAAATTCCACAGACTGGCCATATGAGCGACCGGTTGTCCTTCAAAACCGGGCATAAATTTACCGGTTACCAGGTTGCCGATCAAAGCAATGACGAATATAGCGGCGAAGCCGGAGAACAGGTGAAAATCCTTAAAAAGAATTAAATCCCTGATAGCACCCATAGTGCAGAGCCTGGTCCGCTGGGCCAATACCCCGACCAGTAAACCGGCCCCGAGGGATATTGCAACTGGCGCAGCCATCGATCCCGGACCTTCCTGGCTGAAAAAGATAAAGGCCGGTGCAGCAATCAGCAGAATGAGAAAAATAATAGCTACAAAAGGTGCCGCGAAACCGCCGATAGGAGCCTGTTCCTGGCTGCGGCCCAGGGTGTAGCCTTTGCGAAGCCACAGAGTGCCTATCCATATACCGAGAATGTAGCCCGGAAGCGCTACGAGAGCATTCCAGTCACCGCCAGCCAGGCGTAGAATCAATCGCAGGGGGCAGCCGAGAAAGATCAGGGCTCCAGCCATCATGAGCATACCGAGAAAGAAACGGATAACCGGACTGGAACCACCAGTAGCTTTGAACTCTTTTACAGAAAAAGCGGTAACAAAGGCGCCAAGAATCAAACCGATTATTTCCGGCCGGATATACTGGACCACGGCAGCTCTGTGCAGGCCCAATCCTCCTGTTATATCCCGGATAAAACAGGCGATACAGAAACCCATGTTTGCCGGATTGCCCATCAGAACGAGAATAACTGCCAGCAATCCTACGACAGCTCCGGCAATGATGATAAATAAACGATCGCGCATTTTGAACCTCCTTGAAATGATAATAAAATATTCAGACCACCCCAATTATATTAAATAGCCCACCCTGATTTAAATATGGATTAGTTATATGAAGCGCAACATCTATTAAGTTATTGAATTCACATTTCCTTATACATTAATCAGCATGATGAAATTATAGCCCTAATTGATAGACGTAACTTTAAAATACTCGTATAATGTAAAAAAAGGAAAAGGTTGTGACTGATGGACTTCGAACAGATCAGGGCATTTATAAATGTGGCTTCGCTGAAAAGTTTTTCCGAAGCAGGAGAGAAAATGTTTATCAGCCAGCCTTCCGTCAGCGTGAGAATAAAAGCGCTTGAGGAAGAATTAGGTGTGATTTTACTTGATCGTTCCCGGGCCCGTGAGCCTGTTCTGACCGAAGCAGGCAGGATTTTTCTTGATTACGCCCAGTCGATCATTAACTTGCAGGATGAATGCCGGATGAAGCTGTCCGGTCAGAGAGAAGATACCGGTGGGTTGGTTTATATCGGGTCAAGCACTGTTCCCGGTATATATTTACTGCCCGGCTTACTGGCAGGATTTACCAAAGATTCAACTTCAGTTGATTTTAACATTACGATACTCGACACCAGCGCTGTTTTGGAAGGATTGCTGAACTACAGTTACGATCTTGGTTTTGTTGGCCTGGTCAAACCGGAGGAGCGGTTAACGTTTATTCCCCTGGTGAATGATGAACTTGTCCTCTGCACCGGCAAAGGTCTGCTCGGTAATGAAATATACCCCGATGGAGTTCCTGTTAAGGAGCTGTTTCGACATCACCTGATCATGCGGGAAAAAGGTTCGGCTACCCGGCAGTTGATGGAGAAAGAAATGACTGATCACGGTCATAAGCTGAGTGATTTCAGGGGTATCACCTATATAAACAGCATGGAAGGTACCAAACAGGCGGTTAAGGAAGGCCTTGGTATAGCAATTCTCTCCAAGCTTTCGATTCAGGATATGCTGGAAGCAAACAGTATTGATATCTACAGGATAAAAGGCATAGAAATACATCGTCAACTTTACCTGGTTTATCACCACAGCAGGGTTCTGGGAAGTGCTGCTCAAAAATTTAAAGATTATGCAATGACAAGTTATTCATCGGAATGATTATACTTTAACACTTTGCTTTGTTTACCATTAAATGTATAATAGATAAGGCAGGTCGCAGACACCCTGCAATAAAAAAAACAAGGAATGAACTTATATGCTCTTTTACAGGAATAAAAAGACAGTCTTTTGGATCAGGGCAGCGATGATCGGCGCTATCTATGCCTTGCTCACCCTTATATTTGCACCGATCAGTTACGGGATGATTCAGGTCAGGATAGCGGAGATGTTGATGGTCCTGCCCTTTTTTACGCCGGCAGCCATACCCGGCTTATTCGTAGGATGTGTAATAGCCAATATATTTGGCGGTTACGGGATTTTTGATATCGTCTTCGGCAGTCTGGCAACTTTAATTTCGGCATACCTGGTATCTAAAATCAGCAACAAATACCTTGTACCCCTTCCCCCGGTGCTTATAAATGCTGTCGTAGTTGGTATGGTGCTGCACCTGGTGCTCGAATTACCGTTTTACTTAACTGCAGCATGGGTCGGGGCCGGGCAGCTGGTAGCCTGTTACGGACTCGGTTTACCGCTTTTACTGATTCTGGAAAAGAGAAGAGATATTTTCGTATAAAAGATAGGAGTGATATCGATGGCCGGTCATTCGAAGTGGGCCAATACAAAACACCGCAAAGCGCGGGTTGATGCACAAAAGGGAAAGATATTTACAAAACTGGCCAGAGAGATAGCTGTTGCGGCCCGCGAGGGCGGTGAAGATATCAATGCCAATTTCCGGCTGAGGCTGGCGGTGCAGAAAGCCCGGGAAAATAATATGCCCAGTGATAATATTCAGCGAGCGATCCAAAAAGGCGTCGGAGGCGGGGACGGAGCCAGCTACGAACAGTCAAATTACGAAGGATATGCTGCAGGCGGTGTTGCCGTATTATTGGAGGCGATGACCGACAACCGTAACC
Source organism: Bacillota bacterium (assembly GCA_033549065.1). Classification (NCBI taxonomy): domain Bacteria; kingdom Bacillati; phylum Bacillota; species Bacillota bacterium. The sequence continues at coordinate 42,733 of JAWSUE010000015.1, read as the reverse complement.
GAACCGTAGCAGAAATAAGGCATATCTTTTCCCGACACGGTGGCAGTCTGGGTGAGTCGGGCTGTGTCTCCTGGATGTTTAACCGGAAAGGTTTGATCGTGGTAGACAAGAATGAACTCTCCATCGACGAAGATGATATGATGCTCATTGCTCTTGAAGCGGGAGCCGATGATGTAAAAGTTGAATCGGATGGCACATACAGCATTATTACCGAAATTGAGAAATTCGAAGCAGTGAAGCAGCAGCTTGAAGACGAGGGTATTGCCATTGCTTCATCTGAAGTGACCATGCTGCCCAGCAATTCTATCGATATTACCGATGCTGATATGGCAGCCCGGATTTTAAAATTGATGGAAGCGCTCGATGAACATGATGATGTCCAGAATGTTTATGCCAATTTTGACATTCCTGAAGAACTGATGGCCAGCCTGTAATCATCGGTAAGAGGAAGGTCAGGGTGAAATGATGCGAATAATCGGAATAGATCCCGGAATAGCGATAACGGGATACGGCATAATTGAAGAAAGAGGCAGTGATTATTACTGCCTTGAATCAGGATGTATCCGGACCAGTAAAGACCTCGAATCATCGATGAGGCTTCAGTCAATTTTCGATCAGATTTGCGCTCTGGTCGATCACCATAGACCTGTAGCGCTGGCTATTGAAAAAATATTTTTCAGTAAAAATGTCCGCACAGCATTTCAGGTGGGTGAAGCCCGCGGGGTGATTATTCTCGCTGCAGCGCGCTGCAGCCTGGCAGTATATGAATATACACCTTTACAGGTTAAACAGGCTGTGGCCGGATATGGTAAAGCAGAAAAAAACCAGGTCCAGCGAATGGTTCAGATGCTGCTGAGGCTTAAGAAGATACCAGCAGTAGACGATGAAGCGGATGCAATGGCAGTAGCCCTCTGTCATCTGCAGAGCCACCGCTGGCGGGAAGCGGTAAAGGGAGGAAACCAACAGTGATTGATTCTTTAACAGGCCGATTGGTTGCAGCTGCAGTCGGAAAAGCAGTATTGGAAATCGGAGGAATCGGATTTTCACTTGATATGCCTCCAGCCGGCGATGATCTTCATTCATTCATCGGAAAAGAAATTACAATTTACACCCGGCTGCTGGTTAAAGATGATGAACTGCTGTTATATGGATTCCGGGCAGTTGAAGAGCGTAAACTATTTAACCTGATATTGGGAGTGAGCGGTTTCGGACCACGTCTGGCTCTATCCCTTTTGGGAATATTTAATGTTTCCCAGCTCTACGTGGCAGTTCTCGAAGAAAATATTGCCCAGCTCTGCCGGGCACCCGGTATCGGACGCAAAGCGGCCCAAAGGCTCATTCTGGAAATTAAAGAAAAACTGCCAAAGGTTCTTTCGGCGGAGGAACTGGCTGTTGATCATGAATTGGCTGCCGGGTTGTCTATCTATGATGAGATAACTGAAGCTCTGTGCGCCCTGGGCTATTCCCGGGGAGAAGCTGCAGCAGCTGTAAGCAGGGCAGTTGACCAAAATAAGGAAGCTTCGCGCGAAGAGCTGCTGAAACGCGCCCTGAAAAGTATGGGACAGAAATAAATTTTATTAGAAGATCTAATTTGGAAGTTTTAATATCGAAAGGAGAAATAGATGCAGGAGAGGATCGTATCAGCTCAAAGACAATCTGAAGACGACCCCCAGATCGAGATCGGTTTAAGGCCAAGGTCACTCAATGAATATGTGGGGCAGGAAAAAATCAAAGAGAAACTGGCCATCTATATTAAGGCTGCTCTTGACCGTAATGAAGCTCTCGACCATGTTCTCCTCTACGGCCCTCCGGGACTGGGTAAAACCACCCTGGCACATATCATCGCTGTTGAAATGGGGGTTAACATCAGGATAACTTCGGGACCTGCAATTGAAAGACCGGGAGACCTGGCGGCCATTTTGACCAACCTGGGTCACGGTGATGTACTCTTTATTGATGAAATCCACCGCCTCAGTCGTTCTGTCGAAGAAATTCTCTACCCGGCCATGGAAGACAATGCCTTAGATATTATTATCGGTAAGGGTCCGGGGGCTAGATCGCTTCGCCTTGAACTCCCGCCTTTCACCCTGATTGGTGCAACGGTCAGAGCAGGTTTACTTACTTCACCTCTACGCGATCGTTTTGGCGTTGTTGACCGGCTTGAATTCTACTCGCCGGAAGAACTGGAACAGATTATCATGCGTTCAGCAGGGATTCTTAATGTATCTACAGAAAAAGAGGGAGCGGCTTCGATAGCCCGGGCATCGCGCGGTACACCGCGTGTGGCCAATCGTTTACTGAAAAGGGTCCGGGACTACGCCCAGGTTAAAGCCGATAATGTGATAACCGGACCGGTGGCAGATGAAGCGCTTCAGATGCTACAGCTCGATCATCTCGGTCTTGATGAAATCGACCGAAGACTCTTGACTGCCTTGATCGACAAATACGAAGGCGGACCTGTAGGCCTGGACACTCTCGCCGCCTGCATCAGCGAAGAACCGGAAACCCTGGAAGATGTCTATGAGCCTTACCTGATGCAGCTGGGCTTTTTGAAACGAACTCCCCGCGGCCGTATGGTCACCGGCGAAGTGTACAAGTATCTTAACCTGCAACCCAAAGAAAATCCCCAACAAAAACTCTGGTAAATAATTTGGGGACACATTAGTTAATTATATTTTCTGATAATATAAAATGCAAATTACAAGGTGCTACCCATGTCAAATCTCGAATCCATCGGAAAACTGCTAATCATTGGTGGCGGCATAATAGTTGCTACAGGTCTGGTTATCTATTTACTGAGCAGACTAGGTCTGGGTCGTTTACCGGGGGATATCTTCATCCAGCGGGAGAACATAACTTTTTATTTTCCCCTGGCAACCATGCTTTTGATCAGCATAATCTTGACCATTCTTTTAAATATTTTCAGGCGTTAGCACGACCACTTTAAATCAAGCAGGTGTCTCTTGGATAAATACAGCCTCAGTTATTATGATTATTATCTGCCCCAGGATTTAATCGCTCAGAAACCTCTAAAAGATCGGGATCAATCCCGGATGCTTGTTTTGAACCGTAATAATGGTGAAATCGATCATTCCCATTTTAAACTCCTGCCTGAATACCTTGAAGAAGATAATCTTCTTGTCCTGAATGACACACGGGTTATTCCGGCCAGGTTAAACGGAATTATTGCTGAAAAAGAAATAGCTGTTGAACTTTTATTGCTTCATCCCACTAAGAGTGGTAAGTGGATGGCTATGGTCAAACCAGGACGAAAATTGAAGCCGGGAGTCAGGATTGAACTTGGCCTGGGATACGAAGCAGTAATCGAAGATTTTGGTCCGGACGGACTACGTATAATCAACTTTCCTTCCGCTGATCCGCTATCAGTTATCCTGCCGAAATTGGGCAAGGTACCGCTACCTCCTTATATAAAAGCCGAAGTTGATGATCCTGAACAGTACCAGACTATCTATGCCACAAGGGATGGCTCGGCCGCTGCACCTACAGCCGGTTTTCATTTTACCGAAGAGATGATTAATACTCTCCAGTTCAAGGGAGTTAATACCGCTTTTATTACCCTGCATATCGGACCAGGTACTTTTCAACCAGTCAAGACCGAAGATATCAGGAAACATGTGATGCACAGAGAATATTACAAAATCGACGATTCGACGGTAAATATTATCAGGACAACCCGTGAAAAGGGAAAGCGAATCATTGCTGTCGGTACGACGGTGTGCCGGGTGCTTGAAACTATCGCCGCACATAGTAACGGGAATCTGGAAAGATCGGAAGGATGGACCGATCTATTTATCTATCCCGGTTTTAAGTTTCAGCTGGTTGACGCTATGCTGACTAATTTTCATCTGCCGCGTTCTACCCTGCTCATGTTGATCAGCGCCTTTGCCGGACGCGACCACGTGATAAGGGCTTACGAAGATGCGGTAAAAGAATGCTACAGATTTTTCAGTTTCGGAGACTGTATGCTCATAATTTAGCTAAAGTCTAATTGACAGTAGGGGTTCCTTAAGATAAGCTATAGGATGGATGATCAGCATGCCGATTCAATTTCAAATAAATGAAAAGTGCCCTGATTCGTCAGCGCGCCTGGGGATTTTGAAAACTGCTCATGGCACGATTCAAACTCCTGTTTTTATGCCTGTCGGGACCCAGGGATCAGTCAAAGCGATAACTGTTCATGAACTGGAGAGAATGGGTACCGGCATTATACTTGGCAATTGCTATCATCTCTTTTTAAGACCGGGAGTTGAAATAATTGCCCGGCATGGCGGATTGCATCAATTCATGAACTGGAAAGGTTCAATCCTGACCGATAGCGGTGGGTTCCAGGTTTTTAGCCTGGGCGGATTACGCAAAATTGACGACCAGGGAGTAACCTTTACCTCCCATATCGACGGCTCAACGCACCACCTGACCCCAGAAAGGGTAACCCGCCTGCAGAATATGCTCGGGTCTGACATAGCAATGGTTCTCGACCAGTGCCCCCCATTTCCGGCAGAACGTTCAGAGGTCGAAACAGCAGTGAAGAGAACTACACTTTGGGCCCGTCGCTGTAAAGAGGCACACTTGAGGGAGGATCAGTCGCTCTTTGCCATAGTACAGGGTGGGATATACAGGGATTTACGCCGGAAATCTGCAGCTGAACTGACCGAAATGGACTTTCCGGGTTATGCAGTCGGCGGATTGAGTGTTGGCGAACCGAAAGAACTGATGTATGAATCCCTGGAGTGGATAGTACCCGAACTTCCGTCAGAAAAAATTCGCTACCTTATGGGGGTGGGTTCACCCGACGCCCTTCTGGAAGGTGTATATCGCGGTGTTGATATTTTTGATTGTGTTCTGCCGACCAGGATCGCCCGCAATGGCAGGGTAATGACCTCACAAGGGTATCTGCCGATTCGTAATGGTGCTTATTCCAGTGACCTATCGCCGTTAGATGAAAACTGCGGTTGTTCGGTCTGCAAAGAATATAGCCGGGCATATATCAGGCACCTGCTTAATGCAGGGGAAATACTCGGTTTACGATTAACGACATATCATAACCTTTATTACCTGGATAACCTGATGAAAAATATCAGAAATGCCCTGAAAGAGAAAAGGTTTAAAGAGTTTTACCGGGAAGCGAGCCCACAACTCGCAAATATTTATGGAGGTGTTGTTAAGTGAATTTCGAATCACTCGGACCATTTGTACCACTTATTTTACTGTTTGTTATTTTTTATTTTCTGCTGATCAGGCCCCAACAAAAACAGCAGAAGAAACGCCAGGAAATGCTAAAATCTCTTAAAAAAGGTGACCGTGTTGTCACGATCGGCGGTGTCCATGGTGTAATCAAAGAGATTGATGACACGGTAATGTCTCTGCGTGTTGCCGATAATCTGAACCTGAAATTTGCCAGAGCTGCAGTCGACAGAGTACTCGAAGAAGAAAACGAATAGGCATTAATGGCCAGCATTGAAGAGGCACTCCTTTTATGCACCGATCCGGTGTGAAAAGGGGTGTTTTTCTAAAGAGAAGTATTATTTAATTCCCTTTGCGGAAAGCAGGGCTGAACCCGATGGATCTCATTAAATACAACCTTGATAGGAAAATAAAGGAAGAAGGACCGCTCCCAATGCGGATGCGTCCGCAGACCCTTGAGAAGTTTGCCGGACAGGAAGATATTTTGGGAGAGAACAAGCCCCTCCGTAAAATCATTGAGACCGATCGCCTGGTATCGCTTCTATTCTACGGTCCCCCTGGGACAGGAAAAACAAGCCTGGCGAAAATTATAGCAACAGCTACCAGGGCCGAGTTTGTTCAGTTGAATGCAGTATCAGCCGGGGTGAAGGATGTTCGTGAAATAATCGAATCGGCAAGAGATAACTGGGCGCTTTACAACAAACGGACAATTCTCTTTATCGATGAAATTCACCGTTTTAACAAAGCTCAACAGGATGTACTCCTATCAGCTGTCGAGCAGGGGACCATTATCTTTATCGGAGCAACTACCGAAAACCCCTTTTTCTATTTAAACGGTCCTCTGCTGTCGCGAACCAGGCTATTTGTATTTGAATCTTTACAGAACGACACTATCATCGAACTGCTGCGCCAGGCGGTAAAGGATGCTGATAGAGGCCTGGGTAAACTTAATCTGGAGATTGCCCCCGGAGTTTTTGAGTATATTGCCGACAAGGCAAATGGTGATGCCCGGGCAGCGTTGAGTGTCATGGAGATGGCCACTCTTATTGGAGAGGAAAAAGACGGTATACTCATAATTACTGTTGAGACTGCTGCTGAGGCAATCCAAAAGCGCCTGCTTTCCTACGATCGCCAGGGAGATAACCATTACGATCTGGCGTCAGCCCTGATCAAGTCGATACGCGGTTCAGATCCCGATGCTGCCCTTTACTGGATGGCCCGGATGCTTCAGGGCGGTGAGGATCCGCTCTTTATTGCCCGCCGACTGATCATCAGTGCCTCCGAGGATATTGGCAATGCCGACCCATCAGCCCTGACCCTGGCAGTAGCTGCTGCCCATGCGATCCAGATGATCGGTTTACCAGAAGGGAGAATACCACTGGCCCAGGCTGTAACCTACCTTGCCGGAGCGCCCAAGAGCAATGCTGCTTACCTGGCAATTAATGAAGCTTTGCAGGTTGTTGAAAATGAAGCAAACCAGCCGGTGCCAGGACATTTAAAAGATAGCAGTTACCGGGGAGCAAAAAGAATGGGCCATGGAGAGGGTTACAGGTATCCACATGATTATCCGGGCCATTATGTAGAACAGGACTATCTTCCCGTACAGCTGAAAGCAAGAAGATTTTACACACCTACCGATCAGGGTAAAGAACGGGAAATACGCTGCTACCTTGACCAGATCAAAAGAGTTAAAAAAATTAAGAAAGATGATCATGAAAATGAGTGAAGAAATAACTGGGGATGATTTTTATTTAAGCCCCCGGACAAAAAAAGTCTCCCGCTTTACAGTGCAGGGTTCCAGGTTCATAGCTAAAATCGCTCCCTGTTCATCAGAAGAAGAAGCCCAAAGACTTCTTTCGGAAGTAGTCGATGAATACCCCGATGCCACCCATCATGCCTATGCTCTCAGAATTGGTATGAAGAGCACTTTAATAGAAAGAGCTAACGATGATGGCGAACCGGCTGGTACTGCCGGAGCTCCAATGCTGCAATTTTTAAAGGGTAAAAATATATCCGATGTTCTTATTGTCGGTACCCGTTATTTCGGCGGTATAAAACTTGGCATTGGTGGCCTGACCAGGGCTTACCGCGATTGTGCCCGTATTAGCCTTGAGCAGTCAGATCTGACCAGAAAAGAGTCTTTATCAGATTATATCCTGGAATTCAATTATGAAGATCTGGGAGCCGTTACGCGAATTGTTGAGAGTTCCGGAGGCACGATAATTGCTTCTGAATATAGCGATAAGGTATTGCTTAAAGCACGCATACCCAGCCGATCTGACCTCACATTTACTGAAGGTTTTGAGTCAGCCTGTCGCGGCCGGGGTACCCTGAAAAAATTTTCCGGATGAACCGGCAGCGCCTTTCCTTGATTGACATTGTTTCCTCAAAACAGATATAATTGCGTTAACCCAAATCGGAGGTTTAAGTATGCAGTCCAGCAAAATTCGTGAACTATTTCTAGACTATTTCAGCTCCAAGGAACACCTTGTTATGCCGAGTTTTTCACTGATACCCCAGAATGATCCCACCCTGCTGCTGATCGGAGCCGGTATGGCACCACTGAAGCCTTTTTTTACAGGGGAGAAAAAGCCACCGCATCCCAGGGTTGCGACCTGTCAAAAATGTGTGCGAACGCCCGACATCGACAGGGTCGGCCATACAGGGCGGCATGCAACTTTTTTTGAAATGCTCGGTAATTTTTCCTTTGGCGATTATTTTAAAGAAGAAGCGATCGCCTGGGCATGGGACCTGGTTTTGAATGGTTACAGGCTTCCGGTTGAAAAACTATGGGTAAGTGTATATGAAGAAGATGAAGAAGCCTTTAAAATATGGAACGAGAATATCGGTGTTCCCGTCGACCGGATCAAACGCATGGGTAAGGAAGATAACTTTTGGGAGATCGGCCTTGGCCCCTGCGGCCCCTGCTCTGAAATATATTTCGATCTAGGCAAAGAAGCGGGATGTGGTCGGCCGGAATGTGCCGTTGGCTGTGATTGCGATCGATTCCTGGAAATATGGAACCTTGTATTCACCCAGTTCAGCCGTGAGGCATCAGGTGAGCTGGTAGAATTGAAGCAGAAAAATATAGATACCGGTGCCGGGCTTGAGCGAGTTGCGATGGCCCTGCAGGGTGTCCATTCTCTCTACGATATTGATACGGTAAAACCGCTTTTTGAACATTTTTCAAATATTGCGGCAGCCGAACGTCGTGAGCAGAAAATTCCCTTGCGTATAGTTACCGAGCACAGCCGTGGTACAACATTTCTTATTGCTGACGGGGTAATCCCTTCCAATGAAGGACGGGGTTATGTTCTACGGCGTCTGCTCAGAAGGGCTGTCCGGCACGGCAAACTGCTCGGCATAGAAGGTAACTTTTTAACCGATGCTGTATCCCTGGTAGTCGAAACCATGGGAACCTCCTATCCTGAACTGGTCGATCGGGAGGATTATATCCGGCAGATTGTCAAACTGGAAGAACAGAAATTCCAGGATACCCTCTCCCAGGGCATGGAAATCCTCGACGGATACCTGGAGAAGATTAAAGAGAACGGGGATAAGATTCTCCCCGGAGATCTAACTTTTAAACTATATGATACATACGGTTTTCCACTTGACCTGACGGTTGAGATTCTTGGAGAAAAAGGTTTTGAGGTTGACCGGACCGGGTTTGAACAGAACCTTAAGGGTCAGCAGGAGAGAGCCCGTGCTGCGAGCCGTACTTCGATCGGAAATGGTGATAATGAAAGATATAAACCGGCAGAAAACCTGGAGACAGAGTTTACAGGATATGAAACTTTGGATCAGGACGCTACAATTCTACTGATGCTTAAAAAAGGAAAACCGACCGATCTTGTAGCTACAGGTGAAAGTGTGGAAGTCGTTCTCAATAAAACACCCTTCTATGCAGAGGCAGGAGGGCAGATCGGGGATACCGGTGAAATCTCCTCTGCAACAGGTATAGTAAAAGTAGAGAATACTTTATTTACCCCCTGGGGCCAGATAATTCACCAGGGGATTGTGGAAATGGGTACACTAAGTCCGGGTGTTCAGGTCTCTGCCAGGGTTGATGGTGGCCGCCGCCGCGGCATATGCCGCAGTCATACTTCAACACACTTGCTGCACCGCGCGCTGCGCAATATTCTTGGAGATCATATAAACCAGGCAGGCTCGCTGGTTGCTCCTGATCGCCTGCGATTTGATTTTAATCACTTCGCTGCACTTAACGAAGATGACCTGCAAAAAGTTGAGGAAGAGGTAAACAGAATGATCCTGGACAATGTGGCTGTCCAGGTGGGCATGATGACCCTTGAGGAAGCAAAAAAAATGGGAGCCACAGCTCTGTTTACCGATAAATACGAAGAGAATTCGGTCAGGATGGTTTCGGCCGGTGATTACACCAGGGAACTCTGTGGAGGAACCCATGTTTCTTCAACCGGGGAAATCGGTCTCTTTAAGATAATTTCAGAAGAGAGCATCGGTTCAGGTTTGAGGCGAATCGAAGGGTTGGTTGGTATGAGTGCCTACTACCAGACCAGGGAGCGCGAAAAAATGCTCAACAAGGTAGCAAGCGCTCTGAATATACCGGAGAAGTTGCTGGAACAGAAACTGAACGAACATTTGGCAGAATACAGGCAGGTAATGAAGATTGCCCAGGATATGAAGCAGCGAATAGCAGCTTATGAAGTTAAGAGACTGATTTCCGCTGTAAAAGAAGTTGATGATGTAAAGGTACTAAGCGCCGCGGTTACAGCCGACAGCATTGAAACGCTGCGGATGATAATGGATGAGATAAAGAATAACCTCAATTCGGTTGTCGTTGTTTTGGGTGCAGTTACAGACGGAAAAGTAATCCTGGTTGGTTCGGTAACTGCTGAATTGGTCAAACGTGGGATCCATGCCAACAAAATCATCCGCGAGGTCGCCGGACGAGTCGGTGGCGGAGGTGGAGGCAAACCGGAAATGGCCCAGGCCGGCGGTAAAGACCCCGATGCTCTGCCGGAGGCACTTGCAATGGTGGAAGAACTGGTCAGGAAAGAATTGAGCTGAACCTGGTTTTTAATATGTTATTACCTGGAGGAACAGATCATGCAGGACAATCATGAGGAAACTGTATTATTTCGCGTCGATGGAGAAGAGGTTGACAATAAAGCGCGAAAGGTGTTAACTACTGTTTATCAGGCTCTTAAGGAAAAAGGCTATAATCCCCTGAACCAGCTTGTTGGCTATCTGATTTCCGGTGACCCTGCTTACATTACAAGCCATCAAAATGCCAGGAGCCTGATCCGGCAGGTTGAACGGGATGAACTCCTGGAAGAGATCATGGGAACATACCTCGAACTGGCTGAAAAAAATAAGTTATAACAGGGAAAATGAAGAATTGCGTATACTTGGATTAGATCCCGGTGAAAAACGTATCGGTGTTGCCATTACCGATCCTCTGGGCTTAACTGCACAGGGGATCGATGTCATTACTTATGATAAAATAGATGAAGCGGTTGAGAAATTAAAAATGATCTGCCAAAAATATGAAGTGGAAACAATTGTTGTCGGTAACCCGCTGAATATGAACGGAACAGCTGGCACAGCTTCTGAACAGGCAGCCAACTTTGCAGATATTTTGCGAAATGAACTCGGTCTACCCGTCGTTATGATAGATGAACGATTGACCTCAGCCGGAGCAGAACGCACATTGATCTCTGGTGGAGTCAGCAGGAAAAATAGAAAGAAATTCAGAGATAAAATTGCCGCGGTATTGATCCTGGAAACATATCTTTCTTCAAGATCTTAGCTGCCGGAGTAAGTAAACATGCTAAAATAAAGAGGTGTTTGACATGAGTAATAATGGAGAAGAAAGACAAGATTTGCTTATCCTGGTCGATGATGATGGCAAAGAGCATGAATTTGCCCTGATCGACCGGATCCAGATTGATCTTAAAGAATATCTAATCATGGCCCCCGTGGTCACTCTTGATGATGAAGATGACAAGATGATCGATGTGGAAGACGAGGCTTACATTCTTCCGTGTTGAATTTAACCAGGGAGAAGAGACCCTGATTGAAGTTGACAATGATGCCGAATGGGACGCTGTTGCAGCAACCTGGCAGGATCGGGTCCAACAGATGGATTTTGGTGACGATCTTGAAGATGACGAAGACTACTTGTAGGTTGGTGGATATAAATGTTTAAAAAACTGGTTATCTTTATTGTCCTTCTGGTGGGACTGGCGATTGCAGGCCTGGTCGGTTTTTCATATTACTACAATGGCCTGCTTGAACCTGTTGATCCTGTCGCGGTAGATCAGTATCATCTGGTGGATATTCCTTCCGGTTCCAGTACTGAATATATTGCCGGGATATTATATCGTGAAGGGCTAATCAAGAATGAGCTGGCATTTCGATTTTATGTCCGCCAAAATAACCTGGGGCAGAGTTTTATGGCCGGGAGATATAACCTTTCACCCTCGATGAGCCTGGAAGAGATTATTGACAGGATTCAGCGTGGGGAAGTTTATACGGAAACGACCTGGTTTACCATCCCCGAAGGGCTGACTATAGAGGAAACGGCCAGAAGACTTGAAGAAACCGGCCTGGTTGACGGGGACGAATTTCTTTCCCTGGCCAAAGAACCCTCAGAAAATATTATTGAGATGTTCCCATTCCTGCAAGATATTGATAACCCGGATATCGATTATATACTACAGGGATATTTATTCCCCGATACATATGAGGTATTTACCGATGCAGACGAAGAAGATATTATGATCATCATGCTTCATCGATTGGACAGTATTTTCAATGATGAATTAATAAACAGAATGAATGAGTTGGGGCTTTCCATGCATGAAACGCTGACCCTTGCTTCAATTGTTGAAAGAGAGGCAGTTGTAGACCACGAGCGGGCTTTGATTGCCGGAGTATTCCATAACCGTATTCGCATCGGCCAGCGGTTGGAATCCTGTGCCACAATTCAGTATATACTCGGTGAAACTAAGGAATATCTAACCTTTCAGGATTTAGAAATACCTTCTCCTTATAACACTTACCAGAATGCCGGGTTGCCTCCCGGACCGATTGCCGGAGCGGGTGAAGCTTCTATATTGGCCACTCTTTTCCCGGAAACTACCGATTACTTCTTCTTTAACTATAAATATGATGGCAGTGGCGAACACTACTTTTCGAGAACCCTGGATGAGCATAACCAGAATGTTGCTCGTGCCGAGGCAAATCTGCCGTAAAACTATCTGCAAAAAATTCCAATATAGGCATGGACAAACCATAATTGGTAAAGTATACTGATTAATACGATAGTTGGTATATCCGTATATTTATTAAGGATTCTTGAGGATAATCATGAATAGACCCGCAGAAGCTACCTCCGAAAATCCAGCAAGTATCTACACACTCGGTAAATTTATTATACGCCAGGGTGATCTGGTTATCTCTGCGAGCAGTCACCGTTCCAAGCGAATGTGGGAATTATTCAAGTTTATTCTTTCAAATCGCAATAAAACCTTTTTCCCCGAAGCAATCCTCGAAAGTATCTGGCCGGAAAGAGAATATAGGGATCCCAGTACAGTTATGCGTGCCCAGATGTTCAGATTAAGGAAAAGCCTGAACATGGGTAATCACGGAGAATCCCTGTCAGACAATCTTGTTTTTGCCCAGGGCTGTTACCGGTGGGAAGATAATATTCCCTGCTGGATTGACACTGATATCTTTGAGGAGCTTGTCTCAAAAGCTCATTCTTTGATCGATAAAACCCCAGATGAGGCAATTTCTTTATATCAGTCGGCAATCAATCTCTATAAGGGAGAGTATCTCCCGGAAACATCATTTAGTGAATGGGTTATTGCTCCCCGTACATACTACCATAATCTTTTTCTAAATGCTGTATTTGAACTGGCCGATCTGCTCAAAGAAAGACGTGCCTTCGGCGAGATAATCAAACTCTGTGAACATGCTGCAGCGTTAGACTATTATGAAGATAAGATCCACATCCGTTTGATTGAAGCTCTGCTGGCAGAGGGGATGACGACAAGAGCCCGGTCTCACTACAATGAAGTGACCTCGGCCTATTACCAGGAAATGGGTGTTAAACCTTCTGATAGCATGAAAAGCTTATACCGTTTAATCGGCCTTGAATCAGGCAGTTTTGAACTCGATCTGGGAACAATTCAAGAGGGATTGAAAGGAAAAGATGTAGTTAAAGGAGCTTACCTCTGCGATGCAGAGCTTTTCAAATATTTTTATAAACTTGAACGCTTGCGCAGTGAACGGAGCGGCAAATCTGTCTTACTCTGCCTGATGACTCTTACCAGGGCTGATTTTTCCATGCCCCGTGGAGACCAGCTGAAAGATACGATGGACAACCTGCAGGAAGCGATTCTCGATTCCCTGCGCAAGGGAGATATTGCATGCCGTTGGAATGAAGCACAGTTTCTGCTTCTGTTACCCGGCTTGAATAAGGAACAGGCCATCACAGTTATGGAAAGAACAGAGAAAAATTTCTTGAAGAGAAATTCATTAAATGGATTGAAACTGCATAAAAAGGTTGAAACACTGCTTCCCCTGGAAGGTGACCTTCACTTCGCCCACTAAATTCGGCAATGAATTTACTTGTAACAAAGTTATAACAGAAGACAGGTATACTATTATTAAGAAATCTCTAAGCATTTATGGTAGCGAGGTATCAATTGAAATGAAAAGAAATACTGAATATATAAATCAACGCAACAGCTGTTTTTCCGACTTCATTATCCGCATAAAAAGCGGGCAGGGTTTTTCGGTAAGAGGCAAAATTGAACATATCCATAGCGGGCAGGTTCATTACTTTGATGACTTTTTGGAAATGCTTCTGCTAATGCAAAACAAACTGGATGAGAAAGATTTTCCACAGAGTGACACGCTTCTGAGATCTTTTACCGAAAAAGCTGTTATCCGGGAGGGGTAAAGATGAAAAATAACCCCGCTAGAAATCAACCGAAAGAACAGGATCTGGCTTTCTATATAAGAGTTCAATACAGGCAGAATGCAAGTATGCAGGGGACAATCCAGTGGATGGATGGCCGAAAGAGTTCTGTTTTTAGAAGCGCCCTGGAATTGGGACACCTGATCAATGAAGCTTTAAAAGAAGCGGCTGAAAAAAGAGGGGAAAGTTTGGAAACTCAGGGCTGGGAAAAGAAGCAAATTGTCTCGTAAATGTTTAAATATTTTAATTAAATAAAAAAAGTGTTGACAAATTTTAGATTATAAAATATAGTATAAATGCGAAAGAGTAAACTTATACCTGACCGATAAGGCAAACCTGTTGAAAAGCAGGGGCGCAAAGCCAAAGGGTCTAACGCTCCGAGGAGCTATGATAGCCTGGCCAGCCGAAGCAGGTATTTTGTTTACAAAATATCACGGATACGGACTGGGGTGGAGACAGTTGTATCTTCTACTTGTTGAAAACAACTACATCTCATCACGAGAGATTAAAAACCTCCTGGATAGAAACAAAATCGATTGTGAAGTTCTTAAATGCTCTTCCAGTGATTCACTTCTGGACATTGCCGGTAAGCTGAGTCCCGACATTGTGGTTATTGACTTTGATTTCTATATCAATGATTCAGAGATCATAGTTCAAAAGCTGCGTAAATTTAGTCCCGGGGCTTACATCCTCGCATTTGTCGATTCAGATCATTTTACAAAACTCTACAAAGCAATCGAAATAGGTATTGACGATTATATGGTCAAACCTCTTCAGCATGAGGATATAATCCTGCGTGTTAAGCTTGGGCTGCAGCGTAAAGGAATGCATAATCAGTCCAATGTAACCTCAGAAAAAGTAGTTAAACAGAAAGATCTCTTTATTGATCTGGCAGACGCCTTTTCCAGGAAAATCGAGGAAGAAGAAGCAGAAGTAGGGCAGATCTACAACATTTCTGACGAAAGTAATGACTATTTCGTCCGGCAAAAATTCAGTGTGGAAGATGAAATCGAAATAATCGAAGTACTGGATATCGATGATGATGAAGATCTCAACTCAGTTACTATAGGAGAGATTGAAGATAATATTGAAGAAACTCCGGCAGTACTGGAAGAACTGGAAGATCCGGAAGATATTGAGGATCTTGAAGAACTGAAGGGGCATGATGAAAAATCCGAATTAGAAGAAGATGTCGACGAGTTTGAAACTTTCCATGAACCGGTCCTGGACTATCCCGATGATTTAGCAGATGAAAGCGACAACATTGTAACCATTCCTGTAGAAGAGGAAATTGAAGAGGAAGTGGTGGAAGAACCGGAGCCTGAAGAAAAACCGGAAATAGTTCATTCACTAAGTGCAGATACTGATATAGTGATAACTGATGAAAAAACGGAAGAGATGAAAAGTAATGAAGGTTGGCCGGAAACAGCAGCAGCCAAAGATGAAGATTTAAGTCACTCTCAGACCTTTTTTGATGATTGGTCATACAGCCGCTCGGATGAGCAAGTGCTGGAAGAGAGCGAATCGGAAGATTTGAAAGAAGATTTTATTGAACCTGAAAATAAAAATAAGGAAAAACCTGAGGTCTTAGAGTCAAAAAGAGAAGAAGCTCTCTACATCTTCGATAACCCTCCGGAAAAGCTGGAAGATGCCGAGCTATTCGGGATGCATGCTGAGCAGAAAAAAGTTGACTCCAAAACTTTTGAGGAGATATTCGGAGCGAACGAATCAGAACCAACTGGTAATAAAACCGACAAGAGCGGGGAGGGCCGGGTAGAGTATTTCTTCAGAGCAAAAAAGTCCGATAAGCAGGATAAGCGGATCATATTGGAAAAAACTGATAAACCTTCCGGAAACGGACGGTCAAGGAAGATCACCGGCAGTATTTTAACCGCCTCACTCCTGATGATCCTGATTACCATATCGGTATATCTCTATGCGACATAATCATAGCTAATTCGTTGCAGAAAAGTTTTCGATGTGTTATCATATTAATAGGAACAATAAAAAGGAGTGATAAAGGAAACAAAAATTTAGCAGTAACCTTAAAAGTTTTAAATCTTAAATAATAAAAACCTGACCGACAATGGCAAACCAGTCGAAAGACTGCGACGCAAAGCAAAAGGGTCTAAGGCTCGTAAATGAGCTAAGACAGCCTGGCTACCGAAACCGGTTTTTTCGTTTCACTTTGTCGGTCCCTCTGAAGGAGGGACTTTTTAATGAAAAAGAAAATTGCATGGATAAAAAGTTTTTTGATCTGTCTTGTTGTAACATTGGTAATGCTGGGAGCAGGTTACCAGGTGTTTACAGTGGAAAACGAGAAAGTGCTCGCCGGCAGCATAGTGGAGGCTGCCTTATACGAGCAGATTTATCAGTCAGATAAGCAGTATTCTGCGGGTAGTGAAGTAAATACATCAGGCATTGACCAGAATGAATTGTATGAAGCAATCTATCTGGCCAAAAAGACTGAGCCGGGCCTATACAAGCCGGCAAAAGTTCAAATTGCTTTGACCCCGGACGAAGAACCGGAAGAGACCGCTGTAAAAGTTTCTGCAGCAGTTGAAACAACAAGTTCCCCGGTTACCCAGGGCAGTAATCAGAATAGCGAAAGTCAACCTGTCGAAACAGCAGGTGAAACTCCGGCTGCAACTCCCATGCCTTCTAGCGGTCAGGACACAAGTATTACCGTTCAGGCAGAAGCTCCGGTCGTAACTTCTTCACCTGTTACATACTCCTGGGGTTCTTCTAGAAATTACACCTACAGGATGGAAGTTAGGGTAACAAATAACGGCAGCGATACTTCAAGCAATGTAAGAGTATCTGTTCCGTTACTTGAGAACAATTCACCATATCAGACTACAAAATTAACGTCAGTTAACTATAGCGCTGTTTCAAACTCAGGGAGGGTAAGTACCTTTAATATCGGTGATCTTGCTCCCGGTGAAAGCAAAACGATCAGGGCTGACTTTGCCATAACCGTCAGAACCTTTTCGATCAACTCGACCAATGATACTGTCGAAAAAGCACGCCAGGCCTACAACCAGACGGCTGGAAGCGGAAACTGCCGCACCCTGGCCCTCGCCTTCATCAGCAAGAGCCGTGAATTGGGCGTGCAGGCCCGAGAAGTTGTAGGTTACGCCCGTGCCCAGCGGGGAGCCATGACTTCAGGATCGCTGCAGGGTTCAAGACACAGCTGGGCAGAGTTTTATGTCGATGGTTTGGGCTGGGTTCCGGTGGACCTTACATTTAAATATTTCGGAAACTTCCCCCACACATCGCATATCATTGAATCTTATGGTGATCAATCGCTGAAAGTTAACTTTACGGGAGGAAGCCTCAGCGCAAGTTGGAGCAATGCCATACTTTAGAAGCCAAATTTGAAATGCATCCCTCCTTCAAATGCTTTAAGAGATGCATTTTCTACCCCGAAAGAGCCGCGGTCTCCACTACCGGGGCTCTTTCACTATAGAAGAATTTGTTGCCTCTTTTATTCATTTTTTCGGGTCAAGATGGTAAAGGTGGAATTTTGTGAATAATTTCTGTTATAATAGGTGAAAGCATATAGTCGTAGGGGGGAAAATTATGTATCTTTTACTGGTAGATCAGAATTTTGTCTCATCTGCTGAACTTCAAAAAATGCTAGAGAAAACAACCAGCGATGCAGATATTGTAAGCTGCTTCTCCGTTGATACCCTTCGTAAGTTAGCGGGAAAAGTAGAACCGGATGTGATTATAATTGATTTTGATCTGGTTGATGAAGATCCTGCTGAACTGTTAAGCACCCTCAGAATTAAAAGCCATGGAGCCCATATTCTGGCCTTTATCGAACCTGATCATTTTGATGCTCTATTTTCTGTAATTGAAAAAGATGCCATCGATGACTACCTGGTTAAACCGATCCGCAAGGAAGACTTTATTGCCAGGGTTCATATTTTGGAAAAGAAAAAATCAACAGGTGTAGATATCTCGGCACCCTACTCAAATTTTGAAGAAGAGGAAAAATACGAGAAGATAGACTATTACGGACACGATATTGAGGAAATTATAGCTGATAGTGACCAGGCAGAAAAGGAGCTTGAAATCGAAGAGTTGCAGGACTATGCAGAAACAGAAGAACCTGAAATTATCAGGGGAATTGACGAGCCCGTAAAAGAGGAAGAAGCCGGAGAAGACATTGAGGAAGTTATAGAGATTGAAGAGATTGAATTTGAAGAAGAACTTGAACAGTTGGATACAGCAGGCTTCGATGATCTATACAAGCCGGCATTTACCGGAGAAACAGATGATGTGCCAGATAAGGAACAAACCGCGGAGGATATGATTCGCGAACAAAAGGCTACAGAGTTTCTGGGTGAAGATGAACCAGTTGGTGAAATGGTTCAGGAGCCGGTCAAAGAGGAAGATCTCAATTTCGGCCTGTTTGACGATAGCCCTCCTGAAGAACCGGCCAGTTCAGCCACCAGTGAATTCGATAATGTTTTCGGCACGAAGCCACCGATCAAGAACAGCGCTTTTGCCTCAACTTTTGATAACGGTAAATCTGTTGATGATCTGGAGCCGGACAGTTCAGTTCTTGAATCATTCAGAGAAAAAATGGTCGATACGCCGTATGGGAAGGCTGCAAAAGGAAGCTCCGAAAAAGTGCTGCCCGATGCCGGATCACCGGATATAGAATATAAACCGGTATTTGATTATGAAACAGAGGGAGAGCAGTATTTTGACGATCTTTTCGGCGATAAAGAACTAAAGGAAGAAAAACCATTTGTCCCACAGGCAGAGCAGCCTGAAATAAAAATTCAATCATCCCTGCCTGGCAAATCGGCCGATGATTTTCTATTCGGGGAAGATATTCTCAAAGAAGATCTGCACATCGATGAAGATATAAATAAACCCTTACTGGATCAATTTGCTCCACCGGAAGAAGTGCTCGAAGAACCGGTTCCTCACAAGATAAAAAAACCGACAAAAGTTAAAGGCGCCCCGAAGAGGGGAGTAACCAGAATTTTATCCATCTTTGGCAACCTGATCTTTATCCTGCTTCTCCTGATGATGGCTACACTATCATTCTTCCTGATTCAGAGCAGAATATCAGGAGGAGCCCCGCAGATAGCGGGACACGAAATGTATATAGTGATGAGTGACAGCATGAACCCAGAATTTTACAAGGGGAGCCTGGCCTTTGTCCGTGAAACCCCACCCCAGGAGATTTTTTCCAATGACATAATCACCTATCACAGTCCGGTTAACCCCGATTCACTGGTAACCCACCGGGTAGTGGAAGTACGCACCCAGGGCGGATACAGCTATATTACCCGCGGAGATGCCAACCCCGCAAACGATCCCAACCCTGTTCCTTCGGCAAATGTTGTTGGCAGGGTGGTTTATACTGTGCCCTATATCGGTTATCTTCTGGATTTTGTCCAGACCAGGGAAGGACTGATCCTGCTGATATTCGTCCCGGGCGCCCTGATTATCATTTACGAGTTGGTCAAAATAGTGAGGTACATGCGTGAAGACGACGATGGACGCCCCAGAAAGAAAAAAGGAAAAATATCTGAGCAATAACATAAAAAAAGTACTCTAAGTACATCTTTTTAACTTATTGAAAAAGCCCCGGAGCAAAACCCGGGGCTTATGTTTTAAAAAATACTCTGACTACTAACTTATTAACTTATTGTTTTGGTTTGAAGCAGGTGATGTCTTCAATGCTGCCTTTGCGCTCTGCAGTGGGTTTGAGTTCAGCAGAAACGGGCATGCCGATCCATAATTCTTCGGTGGAACAACCCTCAATCCGGTGAATTAACAGCCCGTCGGCTATCCTGACTGCCGCCATGATTGCCGGGGTCTCTTTTGGCTCACCGTTTTTCTTTTTATAGAGGACAGTAAAAGAGAAGAGAGTTCCTTCAAGACCGACATTAACCCAGTGATCAAGACGGTCAAAACACTGCTCACAGTATATACGGGCCGGTACGTAAGTGATACCACACCTTTCACAGTATGTGCCATATATTTTACCGTTGTTTTTTAGTTCTTCAAAAAAGCGCTGACCGGCAACCCCGGCAGTATACCTATTTTTAACCGGAAAGGAGTCTGTTCCGGGATTCCAGTAGCGAGTATCGATATTCCTTGTGATCCGTTCCAACAGAGACATCCTCATCCCTCCTTAGAGTGGTTTAAAGTATTTAATATCGGTGATAGCGCCGGTCCTTTCATCTTCAGGTTTCCAGACCGCTTTTACCTTCATGCCGATCTTTATAGCATCCGGCTCGACTTCACCCAAAAGATGCATGATTCCCATTCCCGAAGAAGCGCCGTCAATTTCTATCACTGCAGGCAGGTATGGTTTTTCACCTTCCTTGATTCTGCTGGCATCCCAGTGAACATGACAGATAGAAAAAGTATTGACTGTACCTGTATCCTGAACATAGACCCAATCTCCGCTTGGTCTGAAGCAGAGTTCGCAAAACATCCGCGGCGGCAGCATGATCCGGCTGCATTCCCGGCATTCTGAAGCGATTATTTTTCCTTTCTTCAGCTCATTCAGATAACGGGTGATCGCCACGCCGGTATCCCAGGCGAATGCGCAATCGAGGCTGTCTTCGGTTAAAAATATTTTACCCGAGCGGATATCCTCTTCCGAAAGTCCGGTTCCGCCGGAGACTTTTACTTTATCCTGCATTTGCGATTTACCTCCTTCACTTTATGTGAGATCTAAACCGAAAGTTATATTCCGACCACAACAACCGAGCTGACCTGCATCAGGTCTCCCCAGGCCTGGGCAACACCCAGCCGTGGATTTCCGGGAACCTGGCGTTCGTCAGCCTCACCCCTTAACTGCCAGAACAGTTCACAGACCTTCATTGTGCCGGCAGCAGCAATCGGGTTGCCCACACCCAGCAGACCGCCCGAAGGGCACATGGGCAGGTTTCCGTCACGGGCAAAGTGACCATCCCGCAGCAGTTCTACAGTTTTCCCCCGGGGAGAGAGCTGCAGACCTTCCATGTGGTGCAGTGCCTTGTAATCAAAGGGGTCGTAAGGTTCGGCAATGTTGATCTGTTTGGCCGGTTCGCGGATTCCGGCCATATCATAAGCCATTCTCGCCGCCGTATCGAGATAACGTGGATAGTAGAGGTCCCTGGTAGCCCAGTAGGCTGTATCAAGCGTCCAGCCAACCCCTTCGATCCAGACTGGTTTGTCGGTTATTCTCCGGGCAACCGGTTCTGCAGCCAGAACCACCGCGGCAGCACCATCGGAAACTGGGCTGACGTCAAGACGGCTGACCGGGTAAGCCATTATTTCAGAATTTAATACGTCTTCAACGGTTACCTCATCCCTGAACTGCGAAGCAGGGTGTTTTAATCCGTTCATCTTGTTATTGACCGCTGCCAGTGCCATATCTTCCTTGGTATAGCCGTAGCGGTTCATGTAACGATTCATCTCAAGGGCAAAGATCCAGAGCAGATTCGGATGTAAAGCCCTTTCGGTTATCGCATCAAAAATGGTCAGGAAAAAACCCTGGGCATGCGGCATGGCGCTCGACATCTTCTCCTCGCAGACTACCAGGCAGGTGTCGAACATGCCGGAAGCTACATGGTGCCAGCCGTGAACTATCGCATGTACTCCTGTTGCTCCACCGACATAGACACGCATGGTCGGCTTATTCCAGCCCCCGCAGCCGTCAACCATGTACTCTCCATTCTGATGTATTCCGTCGAAAGCATCGGGAGCGGTACCATGAGCAACACAATCTATATCTTCCAGCCGCAGGCCACAGCTGTCCAGGGCTGTTTTGGTGGCTTCATAGGAAAGCTCTTTCGGTGTTTCAAGAGCCCTACGCACAAACTTGGTCAGGCCTGCGCCAACAATTGCAACTTTTCTCATCTTCATCAACCCTCCAATTGTATTATTTATGGCCTGCGGCCCAGGATGACAGCAGTGCCGGTGGCAGTCGGTATACCGCGCCAGGCAAAGGCCAGCCCGGTTTCAACATCAGGCAGCTGTTTTTTTCCGGCCTCGCCGCGCAGCTGAAGCGCCGTTTCCAGAACCCGGTGCAGTCCGTTGGCTTCGTGAAGGTAACCCACACCAAGGCTCCCTCCGGAAATATTAACCGGCAGGTCGCCTGCTGCATCAAAACAGCCCAGTTCCAGAAGCTTGCCAGCCTCTCCGGGTCCGCAGATATTCAGGGCTTCCAGGTGCTGAAGCTGTTTATATGAAAAGGTATCGTCAACTTCGGCAATATCTAATTCGCTGTAAGGCGCTGTGATGCCGGCCATGGCATAGGCCTGCTTTGCCGCCAGCCGGGCATAGATGGCTGCACCGAAACCTTCAAGGCGCGAGTCGAGATTGGGAGTGTCGGTGCCCCAGCCGATTCCTTTTATCCAGATCGGCTTATCTGTCATCCTTAAAGCTTTCTCCTCGGTAGCAAGCAGGAGAACAACAGCTCCATCAAGGTGACCGCTCGCGTCGTGGATGCCGAGCGGACTGCTCAGGTCGGGAGCACCCAGAATGTCATCGATCGAAATTTTTGCGCCATAGGCGGCACGCGGATTATCCAGTGCGTTATATTTGTTTTTTACAACCACGGCTGCACATTGTTCCCTGGTTGTCCCGCTTTCATACAGATAACGGTTCATTTCCAGACCGGCCAGGTAAGCCGGATGCTCCTGAAACGGCCTGACATAAACCGGGTCGGTGGCGTATGCTTCAACATTTTCATAATGCGAAAGGTTGGAGACCTTGGAAAATGCGGATGTGGCGACCACATTAAGTTTTCCGGTTTTAATCTGCATCACCGCTGAAGCCAGTCCCTGAAGGCTGTCTCCGGCGATGCTCTGCACCGGTTTGAGCACTGCCCCTAGCTGGTCTGGAACATACTCATCAGCGATACTGATTCCTTCCATAAAATCTTCCGAAGATGCGACAAAAGAGTCAATATCATGAGGGTGTATCCCTCCGGCATCTTCATAACATTTGGTAGCGGCTTCAAAAATCATTTCACGGTATGAAATGTCCGATGAAGTAGTTCGGAAGCCGGCATAACCAATTCCCACAATGGCCACACGCTTGCTCATATTGAATCAAACCCTCCTTGTAGTTTTGGCATAGCTTTCAACAACCTAGCTGACGGGCAATAACCAGGCGCTGAATTTCCGATGTACCCTCGCCAATTTCCATCAGCTTGGCATCCCGCAGATAGCGTTCCACAGGATATTCCTTCGTATAGCCGTACCCGCCAAAAATCTGAATCGCTTCCAGCGCTGCCTGAACAGCGGTCTTCGAAGCATGCAGCTTCGCAATAGCAGATTCCCTGGTAAAGGGCAGTCCCCGGTCCTTGAGCCAGGCCGCCCTGTAGACACCGAGCCGGGATAGTTCGATGGCCATGGCCATGTCAGCCAGTTTGAACTGGATGGCCTGAAACTTGGAAATGGGTTGACCGAACTGCCGCCTTTCCCGGGCATATTCCAGGGAGGCATCGAGACAGGCTTGGGCGATACCGACCGAGAGCGCTCCGATGCTGATTCGGCCCCCGTCGAGAACCTTCATAAACTGTTTAAAGCCTTCACCCCGTTTGCCGAGAAGGTTTCCTTCGGGGATACGTACATCCTCAAGCACTATCTCCGCTGTGTCGGATGCTTTGAGGCCAAGTTTTTCGTAGGGAGCAGTGACCGAAAAACCGGGTGTATTGCCGGGCACAATAAATGAGCTGATTCCCCGTGTGCCCTGCCCCGGTTCGGTAACGGCAGTTATAATTACCACTCCGGCATGGGTGGCATTGGTGATAAAACACTTGGAGCCATTGATCACCCACTCTCCGTTGTCAAGCACGGCCGTGGTCTTTGTTCCTCCGGCGTCAGAACCGGCATCCGGCTCTGTTAAACCGAAAGCAGCCAGCATTTGACCACGGGCACACGGTGTGACCCATTTCTCTTTTTGTTCTTCAGTCCCGAAAAGATAGACCGGCCCGGTTCCAATCGAGCAGTGAGCGGCATAGGTTATCCCGGTTGATGCACAGGCTCGTGAGATCTCTTCTACAGCAATTACGTAGGCCAGGTAACCATCTCCGGTTCCACCGTAGTCTTCACTGAAAGGCAGGGCGAATAGATCCAGATCAGCCATTTTCTTGATGATATCGTGGGGAAATCGGCTTTCCCGGTCCAGGTCGGCAGCAATCGGGGCCAGTTCTTTTTGGGCAAAATCGCGGACCATCTGCTGGATCATCTGCTGGCTTTCAGATAGTGCAAAATCCATTATCTATACCTCCCTTCATCAGGTGTTTCGCTTGATCATTAATGTAGCAATGGTTGTGCCAAATAGCGCGCTGCCCGGAAAGGTCAAAACTGCTTTATATTAAGGGTTTTAGAAAGATGTGTATCTAATAGCGTTGACACTGGTGTCCGCTAAAGTGAACAGAGTGAGGACATATGTAGGCAAACGAGGACATAAATGTTACTCCTGCTAATCTTTGGGAACATTTATTGATTTTAATGTTGACAGCAGTTATCATTTAAACAGTTGAAAGAGGGAGGAGATCGAGGTGAGTTATCCGCTGTACCTGGTTGATGTCTTTGCCGAAATGAAATATGCCGGAAACCAGCTGGCTGTTGTCAGGAATGCCGAAAAACTTTCAGCTAATGAGATGCAGAAGATTGCTTTGGAGATGAATTATTCTGAAACAACTTTCATTCTGTCTGATGAAGAAAGAGGTGGTGGTTATGATGTTCGCATATTTTCCCTGGATGAAGAGCTACCCTTCGCCGGACATCCCACTCTTGGCACCGCTTATATAATTCAGCAGTTTGTTATAAAAAGAGAAGTTGAGGTAGTTAAACTGAACCTTACGGTGGGACAAATTCCGGTAAGCTTTAGTTATATTGATGAAAAGCCTGATGTGTTATGGATGAAACAGGTTGAGCCCGTGTTCGGACGGGTATTTGATTCTGCCGAAACTGCCACCGCGCTGAATATTACAGAGAGCCAGATTGACAGCAGGTTTCCCATCGAAGAAGTCTCCACCGGTCTGCCTTTTATCATCGTTCCCTTAAAAAACCTGGATGCTGTCCGCTCCTGCCGGATTGACCGGGCGGGCTGCCTGAAACTGATCGACAAGGCCGAGGCAAAATCGATCCTTGTATTCTCTTCCGAAACTTACTCACAGGATAATCAACTGAATGCCCGCATGTTTGATGATTATCACGGTATTGCCGAAGACCCTGCTACCGGAAGCGCCAACGGTTGTTTAGCGGCCTATCTGGTTAAGCACCGTTACTTTGGCACTACTGCTATTGATATCAGGGTGGAGCAGGGCTATGAAATAGGACGCCCCTCACTTCTCCTCCTGAAAGCGGAGGAAGAGGCAAAGGGCGTGATTTCGGTTAATGTTGGCGGAAAAGTAATTATGGTCGCCAGGGGTGAACTGGTTTGACCTTTACAGGTAATCGACAACCAGGTCTCCAACCTCGGAAGTGCTGTAGCCCATCTGGCCGGCATTCATCGATTTAACCTTTTCTTTGCATACAGCAGCCACGGCAGTTTCAATTGCTTCGGCTGCCTTTGTTTCATCCAGGTGATCAAGCATCATGGCTCCGGCACAGATTGAAGCCAGCGGATTAATCACTCCCTGCCCGGTATATTTCGGCGCGCTGCCTCCAATCGGTTCAAACATGGAGACCCTGCCGGGGTGAATATTGCCGCCGGCGGCAATACCCATTCCACCCTGAACCATGGCTCCCAGGTCAGTTATGATATCGCCGAACATGTTGTCGGTAACGATAACATCAAACCATTCGGGGTTTTTAACCATCCACATGCAGATGGCGTCGACATGGGCATAGTCGCGGGTAACGTCGGGATATTCGGCGCCGATTTCATGAAAAGCCCTTTCCCACAGGTCTGAAGAGTAGGTAAGGACGTTGGTTTTACCGCAGAGAGTCAGTTTCTTCTCACTGCGTTTAGTCTGGCTGTAATCGAAGGCATAGCGCAGGCAGCGTTCGACACCGAAGCGGGTGTTGACCGATACCTGGGTGGCGATTTCCTGGGGAGTTCCTTTGCGCAAAAACCCTCCGGCTCCGGCATATAAACCTTCGGTATTCTCCCTGACAACAACAAAGTCGACATCTTCCGGACCTTTATCTTTAATCGGAGTTGAGACTCCTGGAAATAACTTGACCGGGCGCAGGTTGATATATAGCTCCAGCTCGAAGCGCATTTTCAGGAGCAGACCCTGTTCAAGTATGCCCGGCTTTACATCCGGATGGCCGATTGCGCCCAGAAATATAGCATCAAATTGTTTCAACTCTTCACGCACGCTTTCCGGCAGTGTTTCGCCGGTACGCATGTAGCGTTCTCCGCCGAGATCATATTCAACTGTTTCAAGTTTGAATCCGAATTTCTCTTCCACTGCTTTTAAAACCTTCAATCCTTCCGTTACCTGCTCCCGGCCGGTTCCGTCACCGGGGATGACTGCGATTTTGTACATCAATAATGCCTCCTCTGTTTAGACTGGTTCCAGTTCATGGTGATTTTTATAATAATACATGATTTATTCCTGTTTTAAAAGGGTTAATGGGTGACTGTAAAAATATTACCTGTTATGATAGAGTTATAACATCAAGGGAGGATTTTCTTTGCGTGAACTTCTGGTGCCGAACCAACATCTGGACAATATATTTGAGATAGATATCGATCACCTCAAATCGCTGGGCATAAAAGGGATTATCACCGATATGGATAATACACTTGTCCCCTGGAGCGACCGGTCGGTTTACCCTAAACTTGCTGAGTGGTTTATTAATTTAAAAAAAAGAGGCTTCAGGCTCTATATCGTATCAAATAACAGCAGAGACAGGGGGGCACAGCTGGCTAAAGAACTCGATATTCCGGCTATCTGGTATGCGGTGAAGCCGCGGCGAAAGGCTTTCCGCCGGGCGATTGAAGATATGGCCCTCAAACCTGGAGAGGTAGCTGTTGTTGGCGACCAGATCTTTACAGATGTCCTTGGCGGCAATCGTCTTGGCTTGTACACCATTCATGTAACGCCCATTTCCGAGAAAGAATTCATCTGGACGAAACTGATGCGCTGTTTTGAAAATCTTGTTCTTGGAAGTACAAGGTATAAAAGTATAGAAAAATAAAATTAGTAAAAATTATATAAATGTGGGTATTGACATAAGATCTAATTTAATATAGAATTAATTACCAGATTGAATAGTTTACCTGACCGACAAAGGCAACTCTGCGTTTGGCAGGGGCGCAAAGCCGGGGACGCTCAGTCAAAAGCTGACGCAGCCTGGCTGCCGAAGCAGGTAGAATCAATACATAAACGTCGGTCTCTCAGGTATTGGGAGATCATTTTTGTATTTAAACATATTTTCACGAACGGCAAACTATGCTGGGTTCGAAGGTGGTTAAGAAAATGAGATTATTTATAAATGAACAGGGAATAGCAATGCCGCTGGTATTGATAATTCTGTTAGTTCTTGGTTTATTAGGGGCGGCTTTATGGCACTATAGTATGAGTGAATTAAACCAGTCGGTTCGAGACGAACAGCGAACCAGGGCATATTATCTTGCCAGAGCTGGTGCAGAATCTATAGCCCGGCATATTATGATTAATCCGGAAATTATTACAATGATCGAAATAGGAGAAACATTAACATCAGACGAACTTGGCTTTGACGTAAACGAAAAAAATGTTGGTGATATAGTTGTAAATGTTGAGCGATTGGATCGAAATATTATTGAAGTAACCGGTATTGGTACCGTTGAAGGAGTAAGTCACAGTGTAAGTATCGTTTTGGAAGCTGAAGAACGTTTTGACGGTGTTATCTATTCAGCCGGTGGAGTTAATTTCCAAAACAATGTAACAGTTAACGGTGATATCGTTTCCGGGAGCACTGTAACCTGGCAGGGTGAGGATTATCCGCTGCCGGCTGGTCATCCCAATGTAGATGGAACAAGGGGTACTATCAGGGAAAATGTAATTATCAACTTTCCACCTCCGGAATTTCCAGATCTACCCGAATCATATGATGGCGGGACCCTGACTATAGATGTAGGTAGCACTGAAACCCCGATCACGGCAACCCCCGCTTATGCCTATCAAAAAATTGAGATTTTAAATAATAAAGATGCTCAACTGGAGATTAAAGGTTCAGCTTCGGAGATTGTAAGCGTTGAAGCTCATACTTTTGAAATGGGTCAGAATAGTGACGGCCTTATTTTTAATACTTCAAATGGAGATGTCAATTTGATTGTCAGTGAGATCAATATTAAAAAAATTCGGGTTATTGGAGGCGGCACGGCGAGAATTTATGTTCGTAATACTGCGAATATACAGACGAAGATGGGCGATGTCCAGATTTCTGAAGACGGGATGATCATGATTCTGCTAGATCAGGGAGCGAAATTGGTTATGCAGGCCAAAGATGCATATTTTGAAGGACTGGTTTACGGTCCTGAGGCATTTTTTATATCAAACGGTAACGCAATATTTGAAGGTTCGATGATTGTCAATCATGTAACTGGTAATAACGACAGTGCCATTGGCTCCAGTAAGTCGGAATTTAACGAGAAATATAAATGGGATGATATCGGATCATTATATGGCGGATACCTGATGGTTCACTGGGTAAGATAATCTCCTTCTGGAGGGTTAATTATATGGGTCAGTTATTTCGAAAAAAGATTTTCAATCAAGTTAAAGCTGCCTGTAAAGCTGAATATGGATTTACCCTGGTTGAGATACTAATTGCCATTGTTATCTTAACAATGATAGTTTTTGCTTTTACGCCCTTGCTGGTAGGAAGTATAGAACGTATCCAATATGCCGGTGACAAAAGTGAGGCTTTGTATGAAAGTCAATCTGAAATAGAAGTAGCAATTGCTGAGAAAGATCCGCTGATATTATGGGCAGGTGAAGCATTAGAATTTATTTTTGAAGACGATGAAGGAAATTCCACAACTATTTCAGTAAAAGGTGATTATGCAGATGTTGAAAAATCAGTTAAAGAGGCCAGCGCATGGTTAAGCGGTTTTGTTCCATATATACCCTGGATGCAGATTGAACCATCGCTTATAGTTGAGGGGTATCGGAGCAATTTAGACGCAAATGGTATGGATATATTGATTACAATCCATGGGAAAGACGATTTAGAAGGTATTGCAATATCCGAAATAGATGGCATCTATATATATGATAAAAATAATTTTTTTGTAACTAAAATATTAGCCGAAGACAACATTCTGATTGGGGAAAGTGGTGCTGATTTTTCGTTTCAATTACCTCCAGGACTCAAAACAAATGATACTCCTCATATTATTAGCTTGGCCTGGGATGAAGAATCAGCGGAAACAACGATAACATATACAATAAGTACTCGATTGTATGTTGACTTACCAGAAGCTCTTGCAGTGAGTTCTGGACAGGATCTATTAATTTCAAGCGATATTATTGAAACATGGAAATTCAGAAATAAAATGACCGGTGCAGGTGAACTCAGAGGTGC
Source organism: Bacillota bacterium (assembly GCA_033549065.1). Classification (NCBI taxonomy): domain Bacteria; kingdom Bacillati; phylum Bacillota; species Bacillota bacterium. Next base: position 13,057 of record JAWSUE010000015.1, on the reverse strand, counting down.
CACCTGGACCGGATTTGAATACGTGTTTATCGGATCCAGCAGCAGTGGTAAAATTGGGATTTGGAGAGAACGTGAAGCTCCAAGGTTTATATCCGGAACATCCGGATATGGGAATTTGAACTCGGTTGTTTATGGTGGAGGTAGACTTGTTGCGGTTGGTGATGACGGCTTTATTGTTACCTCTACAAATGCAACTGATTGGAGCAGTGAAGTGGTTATTACAGCTGACGGCCTGAGCTTAAAAGCCGTAGAATGGGATAACAATGCAAATGAATTCATTACAGTTGGGACTGATGGAGCATTTTTCAGCTCTTCAAACGGTATTGACTGGGTAACAGAAGATATTGCAGACCCTACTGGGGTGAATCTTCACGGCGCTGCATATCATGGTTCAGATTGGATTGCTGTAGGAGAAAAATCAGGGGATGCTGTTATTTATAATAGTTCATTGAATGATTGGGACTATGTAACAATAGTTGAGAGTAATCTTAATCAGCAGTTGAATGATGTAATTTCAGTATCGGAATCGGATGAAACTTTAGGTATTAATAATATATTAATTGCTGTGGGGAATGGAGGAACTATTATTACTTCAATTGATGATGGGCAAACTTGGGAATCCCATACCCCCATCAATCCTGACACTAATTCTGAGAGCCCGATCACAGCAAATTTAAGAGCCATTGACTACGGGTATGTAACAACAACGACAGGCGAGGGTGAAAATGAGGTTGTAGACACGACCATTCACTTTATTATTGTCGGCGATAACGGGACTATCATAAGAGGTACAGGAAGTGACATTTCGAAGTGGTATTTATTAACCGGACATGGCATTACCAGTAATATTTCAGGAGTTGCGCCAAAATGGTTAAAAGAGTAGCAAGCAATAATCAAAATGGTTTTATGCTGGTAGAGTTATTAATTGCTCTTGCTCTACTGGGAGTTGTGCTGGCACTTGGATATATGTTTTTTAACTTTGGCACTCAAGCTTTTAATATCGGAGAACGCCGGGCGATTGCTCAACAGGCAGCGAGAATAACTTCGGATTTTATCACTTCAGAACTCCGGTTTGCCAAAGAGATTGAGATCAATCCTGATGAAGCAGAAATGGTTAATGGATATTGGTATTTTTATCTTTCAGAAGATAATTCGATCATTTATCGTGATCAAAACGAAAATGAGAGGATTATGGCTGATAGTTTAGCAGACGACATGCTTTATAGCATATATTTCACCAGTAATGTACCGGATGATGTGGTAATCTTTTTAACTGGCGCTGATGTTGATATGGACTCGATTATTGCAGTCGAGGATCTGGATAATATCAATGTTGAAGAAGTTGATGGGCTATATTTATTAATGACCAGGGTACAGGCGCTTAATCTTGAGCTATACAGGGCTTACGGACCAAATGAATCTATGATAAAACTTAATGGCGAAGGTGGAACTACCATCAAGTATTTAAAGTCTATCAGGGATTAATTACTTTATACTGTAAAAGAAACTAAAAATTAGCATATAATTATTAACCTGGCAGAATTTAGTAATTTAGTTGGTAACGAAATAGAAATTTAATAAGTAGATGGAATTTATTAAGAAATTTGTTTATGTTAGCAGGAATTTACATATCAGTGAAAGAAAATTAATTTAAAAGAAGCTAAAATATCCCTTGATCAGTTGACTTTAGGTTTAAAAGGAGGGGATAATTGTCTGATACTAGTAGTAATATTTAGATATATTTGACAAAACACTTGCATAAGTTATATAATGTGGGAAATTATAGCCTATATGTAAAAGGTTTAACATATATCCATCAGTCAATGATAGCAGTTTAAAGATAGAGAGGTGTCATTGCATGAAACAGGGAGAACGAGAAAGAGTTTTGAATTTTAATTTTCCCCATATACTCGAAAAGTTTAAGCAACAACCTATTTATCTTTTAATAGGTATTCTTTTATTTCTTCTCATAGTGGGTGGAGTATACAGCCTTATTCTACTTCGTGATAAAGCAGCAGCTTCTCCTGAAGATAACAGTCAACAGTCAGCACTGCCTGAGGTTGCCGATATCGCAGAAGTCCTCCCCCAGCAGATCCGCAGCAATGATACTTACAGCGACGAAAACTCAGCCTGGAAACCGGCTGTACCAATAAGCGATCCCTTTGCTGACCCGATGAAGTTGACCGGTACGGCATTAGGGGGCCGTGGTGGAGCGATGGCCATTATCGAATCAGGCGGTACTTCCTACATAGTCTCTGTCGGTGATTATGTTGACGATCTATGGGCAGTTAACGAGATAACCGGAAATTCGGTAATTCTGAGAGCACACAGTCAGGAAGTGGCGCTTTATCTGGGACAGCCTCCGGAAACTAGAAGCATAAGTGGCCTCTACGAACCAACTGTTGAAGATGAGGAGGATGCATCATGAGAAGTAAAAGAAATAAGGCATCCCAATATACAGTTAACCGGTATATACTCTTTGCCGCCCTCGGGCTGCTGCTGGCAGCGGCGATTACAATAAACTGTTCTTTAGCCGAGCCCGCGTTTCTTGAAGATGCCGTACTGCCCATTCAAGATAATCCGCAGCTTGCCGGAACGAATAACAATGCTTTTAACGCTTCCTTAGATGCATCAGATGGTGATTCAGCTGTTTTATCAGATCAACTTTGGGCAGATGTATCTGAAAGCATTAAAGCACCTCGCCCAGCTCATTCCAGTTCGTCAACTATATCACTTGATATACGTGATGCAAACCTCTTAGATGTGCTCTCATTGCTCGCCTACAAACTTGATGTCAACATAATTTACCTCGAAGAGCCAAGGACTATCACGATCAAAACGCGAAACCTCTCACCGATAACAACATTCCAGCTTATTCTACAAAAAGAAGGTCTGGATTATTTAACCGTAGGCAAAAATTATATTGTAGGTCAGCAGAGCAGGCTTTACAGCGATTTTGCCACCCGGATGCTTCTGACTAAATTTAATTTATTTTATGTATCCGCTTCGGCGATGGAAGGATATCTCTCAGATCTTGGAGTTTCAGTGCAGAGTTTAACTGTGGACTCAAACCAGCATTCCATCTGGATGCAGGGGACGCCTATGGCCTTGTGTAAAGCACGTGAGTTGATCAATGCACTCGATATCATGGATAATGCAGCCTTTGCCGAAGGCGGAGCCCGGAAAATCAGGATGCCCGTTGCTATTGCAACAGGTTCAAGGGCAGAAGAAGAACTTGAAGCACTGATAGATTTATTAAGTATTTTACTTGATGGTTTCAGGGATGGCCGGACTGATATGGGTTGGGTAACCTGGGATCATCCCGATCCTATCCCATATATTTACATGGATTGGGAAAACCCAATAATCAAACCTTACGATATTATGATGAAAATAACCCGTGATTTTGCTGCAGACTATGACAATCAGGTGCGCTACCTGATTGCCGAAGGTTCTCCGGCCAATATTGAGCTGGTCAATCAGATGATCTCGGCAATTTCTAGTACCCCATCTTCACCATTTACTTTTACCAGGGATAATAGAGAAAGCAGTGAAAATGTTCAGTATGTCCCACCTCCAACAGTTGAACCAGAATACTTCACGGTTTCTATCGCTCCAAATCCTCCTTTGGGAGGGACAACAACCGGATCAGGATCTTATATACAGGGGACGTCTGTTACCATTACAGCTGCGCCGGCTGAAGGTTTTCAGTTTGAGCGTTGGCTCGAAGGTGGGTTATTAGTATCGGAGAGCAGTTCTTATACTTTTACAATAAACTCAAACCGTAATTTTACAGCAGTTTTTAGCATTATTGAGGAGGAAGAAGAGGAAGAGGAGTAAATGATATTAAAGATAGTAGTGGAGATAATATAAATGAGTAATAATAGTAGTTATCCGATAAGTATGCTCGAAATATTAAAAAGGGCCAGTGAAATGAAGGCTTCGGACATTCATTTTGCACCGGGTGATCCCCCGATTTTCCGGATCAACCGGGAGATGACCCGGATGGATATGCCTGTCTTGAAACCGGATAATTTAAAGGAACTGCTGACCCAGATAGTAAAGCCGCACCAGATCGAAGCCTTAAAAAATGATCTGGAACTTGATTTTTCATATTCGATCCCGCATTTTGCCCGTTTCAGAGGTAATGCAATGTTCCAGCGGGGATCACTATCGATTGCATTGAGAATTGTGCCCATCGAAATACCACGGATCGAAGATTTGGGCGTACTGCCGGGAGTAAGGGAGTTATGTTTCCTGCCTCGTGGATTGGTTCTGGTTACCGGACCAACCGGAAGCGGAAAATCGACAACCCTGGCGGCAATGATCAATATTATCAACGAAGAACGACATTTAAATATAATAACGGTTGAGGACCCGATCGAATTTTTACATTCACACAAGAAATCATCGGTCAAACAGCGGGAAGTTGGATTTGACACAAAATCATTTCCAATAGCACTGAGACATATGCTGCGTCATGACCCTGATGTGATCCTGATCGGTGAGATGCGCGACCTGGAGAGCATCGGCATAGCACTGACCGCAGCAGAAACCGGACACCTGGTTTTTTCGACATTACATACTCAGACCGCGCCGCTGACCGTAAACAGGATTGTTGATGCCTTTGCCGAACACCAGCGGGACCAGGTGCGCCAGCAGTTAAGCAGTTCCCTGCAGGCAGTCCTTTCACAGCAGTTGATACCAAATGTTGCCGGTGACGGCAGAGTTTTGGCCATGGAATTTTTAAAGAACAGCGCAGCAGTGCGCAGTATGATCCGGGAAGGTAAAGAGCATCAGCTTTACTCGGTTATGCAGGCCAGTTATGCCAGTGGAATGAGAACAATGGACCATTCACTGGCGGATCTTTGTCTTAAAGGTAAAATTACCAGGCATGAAGCGCTCGAAAAATGTATTGATCATACAGAAGTTGAACGGCTGCTGCAGCATAAGGTATATAGTAAATAGAAAGAACGCTGCTTAATATCCAGGGAGATGAATGATTGATGGGATCCTTTCAGTATGAAGCGATCAATAAAACCGGAGATGTAGTCACCGGTAAGATTGAAGCCGATGCTCAGGATGCGGTAGCCAACCGGCTGCGCGGGATGGGCTTGATGGCTATGGATATAAAGGAGATCAAGCAATCCTCCCTTTTTGGATCTTTCAAAATATCTTCCAAGGTTAAGCTAGGTGATCTCAGCCTGTTCAGCCGCCAGATGGCAGCCATGCTCGATTCAGGAATTCCCCTGACCAGGGCACTGTTTACATTAAGTAAGCAGGTTACCAATTCTACGCTTAGTGTAGCGATCAATGATATTGCCCGCAATGTTGAGGGTGGAGTGAGCTTCAGCGATGCACTTAAAGCACATCCAAAAATATTTTCTACGCTTTATGTGAATATGATCAGCGCCGGTGAAGCTGGAGGATCTCTGGAAAAATCACTCACCAGGCTTGCTCACCAGCTTCAAAAGGAAAAAGAATTAAGGGATAATATAAAATCGGCGATGTTCTATCCCGCAGCAGTGCTAGCGTTTGCCGTAGTTATATTGTTCGGAATGCTGTTTTTCCTTGTTCCTATCTTCATCGGTTTTTTCCCCGATGATGTCGTTTTACCTTTACCGACACGAATAATTATCGGGCTTTCAGATTTACTGACAAACTATTGGTATATTATGCTTCCAATAATAGTTTTGATAATACTAATTTCCCGTGCTTATGCCCGCAGTGAAAGGGGCAAGAAGAAACTTGACAGGATTAAGTTTAACCTACCGATTTTTGGACAATTGGTTCAGAAAACATTAATTGCTAACTTTTCACGGACATTTTCTACGATGATTGCCACCGGAATACCGGTTGTCCAGGCACTCGATGCATCCGGCCAGGCTACCGGTCACACGATGATCATCGAGGCGACTGAAAGGGCAGGGGAAAGAATTCATGAAGGCAGCAATATTGCCGATCCCCTTGAGGAAAGTGGGGTCTTCCCTCCCATGGTAACTCATATGATCGCAGTGGGTGAAGAAACCGGCGATATACCGGAAATGATGGATAAAGTAGCCGAGTTTTTCGAAGAAGAGGTAGCTACCATGACCAAAGGTCTTACATCTTTAATCGAACCGTTGATGTTAATCGTAATCGGTATTGTAGTTGGGGGTATGCTTATTGCGCTCTACCTGCCAATATTTACCGCTATTACCCAAATATCATAATATTGGGAGTGCTCATTTATGGAACTAAGCAGCGCTAAAAGAGCAATTGGTCTGGAAATAGATTCCGGTTCAGCCCGTATTGTCGAACTGGTTGGCAAACCGAAATCGGCAAAGCTTACCAACATCGGCAGTATCGATCTTCCGAATGAAGCTGTCCGGGAAGGCCTTGTTATTGAGCCGGCACAGGTGGGATCAGCACTTAAAGAGTTATGGGCTTCGAGGGGAATTAAAGAGCGGGGTGTAATTCTTGGGGTATCCAACCAGGGGGTTTTAGTCCGCAATATCACTATTCCGAAAGTACCGAAGGATAAATTGAGGAATGTAGTGCAATTTCAGGCAGAAGAGCACTTGCCTATACCCCTGAATAATGTTGTTTTAGATTACTTGGTTTTGGGAGAAACAATTACTTCCGAGGAAGCACAGCCGGCGTTGGAAGTACTGTTGGTTGCCGCCCGTAGAGATATGTTAAACAAGTTTCTGGAAGCGCTCGAACTGGCCAACCTTGAACCCCTGGACATCGATGTTTCAAGTATGACGCAGATCGGTTTACTGCCTGAAAAAGCTCAAGCAATGACTATTGCTATGGTTAATGTAGCAAACGGGCTTAACAGTATTCTTATTTCCGATCAGGGCAAACCACGTTTGGCTCGTTTGGGGATGACCAAGATTATAGATCTTGCGGAAAAGCTTGACAGTTCTTTAAGTGATGTTTTTAATAGTGAAACTTTGGCAAAAACCGGTGCATCAGATGTAGTAATTGACTGGACGAACAGTTTGGCCGGAGAAATTCGCTCTTCCATAACCTATTATCAGGATCAACCTGATGCTTCACAGGTGGAAGGTGTACTGCTCAGCGGGAAGGGCGCAATGCTTAAAGGTATCGCCGCTTACCTGGAAAATAATATTAATTTGCCGGTCAGGATTTTTAATCCTCTTGAAGAATTTAACCCTGCCAAACGCCGGATGGCAAAAAATGATCTTGATGTGGTTGAATATACACTAAGTGCCGGATTGGCATCCCGGGGTCTGGAGGGATAATAGTGGAATATGTAAGCTTACTGCCCCCTGAAATAAAAGCAAGAAAAATTGCCCAGCTAAAGCTGAGGAAAATATTTCTGATCTTATTCGTGGTCCTGCTGATTACGGCCTGTGTATTTACCTTTTTTTTAGTCAGAAATATTTTAACCCAGAGACAGCTCAGTTCACTAATAGTAGAGAGGGAAATGGTCGAGAGAGATGCAGCAGCATTACAGGAATATGAGGATCTTTTCCAGCAGGTCAATGCCAGAGTGAGTTTGGTTAGCAACGCCATGGGAACTTTTCCTCCCTGGGGTAAGCTGCTTACTGATACAAGTAATACTTTGCTGGTGGGCACCTGGTTGTCTGATCTTACACTGAATTATTCAGATACTTCAGGTATTTTGAACATGCGCGGCTGGGCCTATAACCAGAGCGGTGTAGCGTCCATGCTGGAACAGCTATATAAACTTGATCAGCTTGACCAGGTCCGTTTAAGGTTATCTTCTGCTACCCAATTTGACGGAAGCGATGCTGTCGAGTTCCAGGTTGAAAGCCAGATCCTTACCGGTCCCGCATTTATCGATGACGATGACGATCAGGAAGGTGAAGAAAATGGCGATTAACTTCAAACAATCGAAAAAAGAAATAATTATGATCGTCCTGGTTGTCCTGGCTATTATCTTAGGGATTGTGATGACCGTTCTGCAGGTGATGAATTTAAATGAACTAAAAGCCGAAATTGAAGAAGAAGAAATGGCGCTGCAGCAGGCTCAGGCACTGTTAAACCGGAGATTACAGTACAAGGCCAATGAACCTTTATATCGTGAACAGCTTAGGGTTTATTCACTTCTTATTCCGGAAGAAGCCGGGCAGGAAGATATTCTGCGTTATTTCGAATATCTGGCTGATGAATATGATATTGACCTGGTTGATCTCCGTTTTGACAACCGGGTTGAAAATAGCGATCAGGGATTTGTGCGTATGCCCATGGTTGTTAATGTTGAGGGTCGTTTTCAAAACATGATCGGATTCCTGGATCATCTTTATCTCGGCCACCGGGCAGTGCGGGTAGATACGATCCGCATTACCCAGGTATCCGGCCAGGTACCCAACATCAGGGTTGTTATTAACGCAAACGCCTTTTATAGTATATAATATAGGTAAGATTATGTAACCGTGCAATGCTCGTTCAGCCTATGAGCAAGTTGTGCGGTCGATTTATCTAAGAGGTGTCCCGGATGGAAACAAGCCAAATGAGCAGCAGCGGTAAAAAAATAGGCCACTTACTGGTTGAAAGTGGTTCGATTACCCGTGAACAGCTTAAGAAAGCTCTTGAACTCCAGGAGTCGGCAAAGGGTAACGGGGAAAAGAAGCTGCTGGGTCAGACATTAATTGAGCTCGGTTTTACAACGGAGGAGCAGGTCACCAGGGCGATGGCTGCCCGGGCGGGAGTCGAGTATTATTCTCTGGAAACAAATAAGATCGACAGCGCTGCAGCCGCCCTTATTGACCCTGATTCAGCGAGACGTTACCGTGCCCTGCCGGTCGGTTTTGAAAATGATCGCCTGATCGTGGCCATGTTTGATCCCAACGATATTCTGGCCATTGATGATATACGCTTGATTACCGGGTATGAGGTCAAGCCGGTTTGTGTTCCCGGAAGTGAACTACGGGCCGCTATAGACCAGTTTGCGCGGGCTTCCACCACACTTGAAGCTGATGAGTACGAAGATGAAAAACCGGAATTGCACGAGGAAGTGCAGGCTGTATCGGTCGGGAAACCGGCTGTACAGCTGGCTAATATGATCTTCAGCCAGGCTGTCCGGGACGGAGCCAGCGACATTCATATTGAACCGCTGGAAAAAAGCATGCGTATCAGGTTCCGCATTGACGGGGTACTACATGAAGTGATGCATCCCCCATACCGGTTATATCCACCACTTGTTTCCAGGATAAAGGTAATGGGTAATATGGATATTGCCAACCGACGGATTCCACAGGACGGCAGGATTTCTCTGCGGATTGATCGTAAAACGATCGATTTCAGGGTAGCTTCTCTGCCTACTGCCTATGGGGAGAAGCTGACATTGCGTATACTTGACCGCAGTGCGCAGTTAATTACACTCTCGGAACTTGGCTTTCCGGAAAGCAAGCTGAAACTTTTCAGAAAGATGATCAATACGCCGCATGGTTGTGTTCTGGTTACAGGGCCTACCGGCAGCGGTAAAACAACAACCCTTTATGCTGCCCTGGCCGAGTTGAACCAGGTAGAAAAGCATATAATCACCGTGGAAGATCCGATAGAATACCGCCTTGACGGGATAAACCAGGTCAACGTTAATCCGGCTGCGGGTTTGACCTTTGCATCCGGGCTGCGCTCAATTCTGCGTAATGACCCGGACATTATAATGATCGGTGAGATCCGTGACCGTGAGACGGCAAAAATTGCTGTTGAATCTGCCCTGACCGGTCATCTGGTTCTATCAACTTTACATACCAATGATGCTGCCGGAGCAATATCCCGCCTGACAGAAATGGATGTGGAACCATATCTTACCGCATCATCAGTGATTGCTGTTCTGGCCCAGCGCCTGGTCAGGGTTTTATGCAAACTGTGCCGGGAAGAATATCGGATCAGTAAAAAAGAACTGCTTACATCAGTCCCTGACTTTCCTTTCTCACAGGGTGAAAATGAAGTCATCCTTTACAAACCTGTTGGATGTCTCCGCTGCAGTAAGACCGGCTATAAAGGCCGGGTTGGTGTATACGAGCTGTTGATTGTCAGCGACGAGATCAAAGCGCTTACACTGCAGAACCGTTCTTCCGGCGAGATTGCCAAGGACGCAGTTAAAGAAGGAATGATTACCCTGCGCCAGGATGGTTTTCTTAAGGTAAAGACGGGTATTACATCTATGGAAGAAGCACTCAGGGTGCTTATTTAAAAAACTAGGAGCTCTCCGAAGGTAAAAGAGTATTAATGAGGGGTTTACAATGGCTATAGATAATAAAAAAGACAGCCTTCCGGATCTTGAATCTGCTGTTCAGGAATATCTTGATAAGGGAAATCCGGAATCAAAAGAAAAACTATTGAAAATCGGACGAGATATTGCTACCTATTATGCCGGTATTTATAGCCATGATAAAAGTGATAATAAATTAATCCGGGCTGCCAATGAAGGTTTTATTCTCGCTTTGAAAAATTATGATTCGGAACGTGGAGTTCTCTTCAGTACTTATGCTATACACTGCATTATCAACGAAATAAGGCAGGAACTAAGATCACGGAATATATTTAAAATCCCCGACTGGTTGAAAAAACTACAGGATGATGTAATTAACGCTACAGAAGAGCTCGCTCAAAAAAAAGCGGCATTGCCTACACTAAAAGAGATAGCCGGCAAGGTAAATATAGCAGAGCAGGGGATCTTGGAAACAATGCAGGCGGGCAGTGTGCCGATGAAAGATGTAAACCTTTCATCGATTCGAAGCCTGAAACGCGAATCATTCAAACTGCCTATTGAAGATGTTATAACTATCCGGAAATCGATTGATCGCCTGAGTAACATTCAAAAGAAAGTCCTCTCTCTAATTTCAGTCAACTTAAGAGAGCTGAGTCTGGCCATTGAAGAAGAAGAGTCAGCTCTCACCAAGAGCCAGGTTGAATACCTTAGAGCGACTGAGGATTGCACAGGTGATCTGGATGCAATGGATCGCAACTGCCATATACCGATCAACAGTTTCAAGATCGCTTTCCCTGAAGAATATGAAGAGGCGGAGGTGTTACGCTATTTTGAAGTACTGTCGGATGAATTCGGACTCCGCCTTTCGGAAATAAGATGTAAGGGTAAGCCGGAAGAGAACGGCGAGATGGTAGAAGTACCACTTGATATTCTGCTTGAAGGGCGTTATAGGGGACTACTTCAACTGCTGGATCATTTACGTAATGCCGAAGAAAATGTCATTATTGAAAAGGTCCGGACTACACGAAATGAGCAGGTACCGGCCCGGATCAGCATCATGATTGAAGCGTTGACTCAATTCCAGAAAGCGTAATAATAGTAAATATATAATATTAATTGAAAATTTATAAAAATACTTGACTTCTTGATCTAATTGTGAAATAATGTAATAACTGAACTGAATAAAGGCAAAACCACCGAAAGGTGGTGACGCAAAACTAAAGGGGCTGAAGTGTTAAAAACACTGATGCCAGCCAGTTACCTGTTCGGAGTGAGATAAAAGTTTAAATTACCCCACCTCCGGGAGCAGGTGGGGTTTATTTGTATATCGGAGGAATTCGATCATGACACTTTGCACAAAAAAACAGAATGAAGAACTGGAGTCAGCAGTTCAAATGTACCTGCGGACCGGTAACGAAGAATGGAAAGAGGCGGCAGTAAGTTTCGCTGAACCTCTGGTGATGCATTTTGCTGCTCTTTACAGCCCCGGGCGGATCGACGAAGATCTTCGGCAGGCTGGATATCTCGGACTTCTTAAGGCTTTAAACCGATATGATCATAAACGCGGAATCATGTTTTCTACCTATGCATCACACTGTATTATCGGTGAAATCCGCCATGAACTTCGGGAAAGAAGGCCCTTTAAATTGCCCGAATGGATGAAGGGTTTGCAGGCGAAGGTGATCAATGCAACCGAAGAACTGGCTCAAAAGAATAAATCTATTCCAACTTTAAGAGAAATAGCCCAAAAAGTTAACGTTACAGAGGAAGGTATCGTCGAGGCCATGCAGGCCGGTGTGATTGCCCTGGATGAATTGGACCTTTCCAAGGTAAAACATATCCGTTATGAAAGTTTTAAATTACCTATAGAAGACACTATCACGGTCCAGATGTCCCTGGAAAAAATGGATAAACTTCAGCAGCAGGTTATTAAATTGATTTACTATGAAGGGATGACCCAGGAAGAGGCTGCAAAAAAACTGGGGATTAACCAGCGTAAGGTTTCCAGGGTCCTGAATAAAGGGTTAAACGAAATGCGCCTCAACATGGCTTAATCGATTTTATTGGAATAACATGGCAATTATAAGCTGCGTATTACGCAGTTTTTTTATTATTTCTAAAATATTTTTACAAAAAGTGTCTAAAAAATATAAATCCTGGTATAACTATTGATGAAGGGTAAAGAGAAAAGCCCTTAATAAGGTCTAAAGAAGAACCTGACGATAATGGCAAAGTTTCCGAAAGGAAGCGGCGCAAAGCTATGGGTCTAAACCTTAAGAAGGCATGACTGCCAGGCTACCGAATCGGGATTTATTTTTAAGAACATCACCCATTATCGTCAAATAAGTAATGGGGAGGGGATCGATTATAGAGAGCAAACGGTTTCGCAGTGGATAGGGTTGTGAAGAACAGCCCGAAAAAATATATAAATGAAGGAGTTTGATAAGGATGCAAAAATTGATGAAGGCAATGCACAGGAATGAAAAAGGTTTTACCCTGGTTGAATTGATGGTAGTTGTTGTAATTATTGGGATTTTGGTAGCAATCGCAATCCCGATATTTGGCGCTGTGCAAACCAATGCTGCAAATAGGGCTCATGCGTCAAATATTAGAATTTTAATCGGTGCAGCTCAGATGTTAATTTCCGAGGAGGGATTAACTGATGCAGCTGGTACTTATAATCCTGCAGGTCCAACAGTGGATGGGCGGACATTAACACTTATGGATTATGTAGCAGAATGGCCAGTAGTTCCTGATAGGGCAGATACAAATCCAACAGAATTAGGTGCAATGGTCACCGGTACACCACTTCAGGGTACTGCACAAACATATGAGGTTATAATTGATTCTACAGCACCAGGTCCT